>JBEBGB010000628.1:0-3226 GCA_040081675.1 Vicinamibacterales bacterium | reverse complement strand
TGGCGAGTCCGCGCTCAGCGAAGCGGATCGACCGATGGTGCCAGACAGGAGCACAACGCAAACAACCGTAAGGGCGAGAACGCCCCACTGACGACCGAAGACACGAAGCATGGTGATGGTCTCTCGAGCTAGGTAAAGGTCAGCAACCGGATGGCGGAGTCGTGGCCAGCCTCGTGCATGGTTTCACTGAACAGTAGTGGGCTAATGCTTACCTGGTCAAGTGGGATCGCGGCCAGGTCGCGAAGTTTCGTGCAAATCGGAGAAGCAACGTGGTAGGGAGATGGATGTACTACAAATGAAAGCCATGGCGATGCGAGCGGCCGACTGCCGGCAGGCGCGAGAATCGGGCGCCGCCTCAATGGCCAGCGCCCAATCGTCAGCGCGTCACGGACGCAGCGTCCAACTGGTATCCGGCACGGACTGCAGACTGGATTGACTGAGTAGGGCTGTCCCATTCAGGAACCAGACAACATTTTCTCCCGTCGTCGTGTTGCGCCAGATCAGGTCCGGATGGCTGTCGCCGTTCACGTCCGCAGCCATCGCGATTTGCCAGCTCAGGTCCGCCACCGGCTGCAGCGCCACCTGCGAGAGAATCGACACGCCCGGGCCGCTCAGATACCACACCACGTTGGCGCCCGTCGTCGCGTTGCGCCAGATCAGATCCGCATGGCCGTCGCCGTTCACATCCGCCGACGCAGCGATGCGCCAAGCAGGATCGGCCACCGACGGCAAGCTTCCCTGCCCCGTCACCGTAGTCGCGCTCATAAACCAGATCACATTCGCGCCCGTCGTCGTGTTGCGCCAAATCAGGTCGGGCGTCGCGTCTTCGTTGATGTCCGCCGTGGTCACCAGTTGCCAGGCGAGATCCGGCACGCCCGGCAGGGTGAACTGGTTGAGCAGTGTCGTCCCATTGAGGAACCACACGACGTTGGCGCCCGTCACGCTGTTGCGCCAAATCAGATCCGGATACCCAGACCCGGGCCCACCGCCACCAATGAGATCAGTGGTCGCCACGCGCTGCCACGACGGGTCGGGCACGCTTGGCAACCCGGCTTGTGACACCAGCGTGGTGCCGTTCAGATGCCAGACCACATTCTCGCCCGTCGACGTGTTGCGCCAGACCAGATCGGGATGTTGGTCGCCGTTGAAGTCACTCGAGGTTTGCGCCACTGTCGGACCCGCGATTCGCCAGCTCGTATCCGCGACCGGCGCCAGAAACAACATGTTGGTCACAGTCGTGCCGGTCATCGACCACACCTGGTTCACGCCTCTCCCCCGGTGTCGCCAGAACAACTCGGCGATGCCGTCGCCGCTCACATCCAGCGCCGCCGCCAACGTCCACGCCAGGTCGGGCACCGTCGGCAGTGCCCCTTGGCTGACGATGCTGACGCCGTTCATGTACCAGACGACATCCGCGCCAGTCACCACATTGCGCCACAGCAGATCGGTGGAACCGTCGGCATTCATATCCGCGCTGGCCGCAAGGGTCCAACTCAGATCTGACACCGTCGGGATATTTGCCTGTCCCACCACGGTCACGCCACTCAAGTACCACACGACGTTCGCGCCGCTTACCTGATTGCGCCAGATCAGATCGGGCGACTCGTCACGGTTCACGTCCGCACTCGCCACCAACTGCCAGGTCAGGTCGGTCACCGGTGGCAGACTCACCTGGCTGAGGACCGTCGGGCCATCCAGATACCACACCACGTTCGCGCCCGTCGTCGTGTTGCGCCAGATCGCGTCGGGGCGCCCATCCGCGTTCATGTCCGCCGTCGCGATGAGTTGCCACGCCGGGTCGGACACCGTCGGCAGACCTGCCTGGCCGAGGACTGTGGTTCCGTTCAGATACCACACCACGTTCGCGCCGCTCCCGGTGTTGCGCCACACCAGATCAGGCGATCCGTCTCCATTCACGTCGTTATGACGTGGCGACACTGTAGACGTGTGCACCGTGACCGCCGTCACCCGCGCGAAGAAACGCTGGTTTTCAGCCGCGCTGCCCACGGGCTGGAGGGAGGAATTATACGCATCGGGCCAACCGCTGTCCGGTGCCCACACGTTGATGTTTGCCTGCATCCGCCCTTGCGGTATGTGGGTCGTCACCATAGCCAGCAGCACGCCGTCGACCGAGAAGCTGACTCTCGTCAGAGACCAGACAATCGTCCACTCATGAACAGCCAGAGGATCAAAGCCTGGCGGAAGATCGGCCACGATGCCGTTGCCAGCCCCAAGCGGTTCGTCTGCGTAGCGATTCAACTGCACCCGCATGGGAGCCCCGAACTGCAACTGGTTCGTGACCAGCTCGATGTCAATCTCGTCGTGATGCTGGGCGCAATCGCCCACCGAGGGGCAGCCGTACAGGTAGATGCCATAGACGATCCCCCGCTGCAACGAAGTGAGTTGGAGCCGCGCGGACAACACAATCGCGTCAGAGCCCGATGGCTGGAACGATGTGAGCGTCTTCCCGTGTGTGCCGTAGAAGAAGGACCCAGTCGGGTTGTAGGTGTTCAGCGCCAACTCCGCACCGCCGGACCCGACGATGAACTGGCCGACACCACCTGGCGTGACCCAGTCGGCAAGTTGGGTGCGTCCCAGGAAAGACGATGCTCCGATCTCAGTGGTCCACGTGCCGAGATCCAGCTTGGTACCCAGGACCTGAAAGGTCTCTTGGAACAAGTAGCTGATCTGTCCACGCGCGAGGCCTGACGTCATCAACAGGGCAACGACAGACCAGGCAGCCGCTCGGAGCAGGCGACCAACCGGACGACGGTCAGCGAAACGCGCACCGGTGACACCACAGTCAGTCATCGAGGGACACTCCTGACGTCGTTAGAGTGCGTTTCAAATCTAGAGCACTACCACGGAGGTCACGAAGACGAACGGAGGACACGGCAAATTTGCTCGAATTCTCCGTGTTCTCGGTTCCGCTCTGTGTCCTCTGTGGTAGAGCTTTTGGTCGTTTTGCAGCCAGCTCTCAGATTAGGACGCTTCAAGTTGGAGCGGGTCAGGGGCGCAGCGTCCAGTTGGTGTCTGCAACAGTCTGCAGGCTGGCCTGACTCAGTAAGGTTGTCCCACTCAGAAACCAGACCACATTGGCGCCTGTGGTCGTGTTGCGCCAGATCAAATCTGGATGACTATCGCCGTTCACATCTGCGGCGAGCGCGATCTGCCACCCGAGATCTGCCACTGGTGCCAACGCCGCTTGCGAGAGGATCGACGCGGT
>JBEBGB010000107.1:0-12111 GCA_040081675.1 Vicinamibacterales bacterium | reverse complement strand
GACTGAGACATCGCGTGGTCGTAGTGCTGCCCTGTGTGCACGAGCACTTCGGTGTGACGCTCTCGCAGCAGGCGGCTAATCGGCCATGCCTGCACGAACTCAGGACGAGCGCCGACGACGGAGAGCACTTTCACCGGGCGCCCTCCGACGGGCGCATCGTCATCGCGCTCGAGGAATGTCGGGCGGATGGCAGCACGGGCGTCCGCCCTCGGCTGATGCGCCTCTCGCCTCTGACTCGCATGGCGGCGAGATGCACCAGGAACCCGAGGTGCGCCCTGGTGGTCCGCGCCAGCTTCGCCTTCGATGATCCGAAGCGACGCGCGTGGAGCACCGTGGGAAACTCGGCGACGCGAAAACCGGCCAGGATGGCGTTGACCAGCAGTTCGGTGGCGCCCAGGAATCCAGTGGCATCGAATCCGACGGTCGCGAGCACCTCCCGCCGATACGCGCGGAAAATCGAGGTGTAGGTATGCACTTCGCGTTTGAGTGCCACGCGATACAAGAAGGATGCGCCCCGGCTCAGAATGAGGCGGTACGCAGGGACGTTCGCCACTCCTCCGTCTGGGTGGTACGGAGACGCGGTCACCAGGTCGGCTCCGCGTTCCAGAATCTCCAACAGGCAGGGAATCTCGGCAAACGGGTACGTCGCGTCGCTGTCGGTGCTGACAATTATGTCGCCTCGAGCGGCAGCAAACCCGCTGCGGAGGGCACTTCCCAGTCCCTGATTGGTCGGGTGCGTCACCACCGTTGTGGCCACTCCGCGTCGCGACCACCGATCGGCAAGCGCCGCGAGCAACTGCGGCGTGTCGTCGCGACTTCCATCGTCCACAAAGACCACGTCGACCACACGACTGGCCGACAGGTCGGAAACCACCGACCACAACTCGGTTTCGAGTCGACGAAGTCCGTCTGCTTCGTTGAAGCAGGGAATGAGGAGTGATGTCGTCACAGCGGATGCACGCGACACGCGTCGCGCAGGGCACGGTCGCAATGCCTATGCCACGCAAATCCGCGACTAACTCATGGTTCTGGTTCAGCTAGGACCAAGGAAGTCCCGAACTCTGCCTCAAGAACACCTTAGGTCTGCGGGAGGACACTCTCACTAGGGCGCGGTTGAAGGGCCAAATTGCAGGTCGACCGAGTGCACGCCAGGGCCGACCGGCAGCAGTCGCCGGCGTCCAAGCGGCACGACTGCGCCCTGGACCGACGTGCCGTCAAGGGTCACGGCCACGAGTTGGGAGAATTCCGGTTCGGGTCGCCGAGGCACCTGGATGGTGACGCCGCACGGCGTGCTTCGGGGCTGCTCCACGGCGAAACGAAGACGGCCAGGCCCGGACCACTCGGCTCCGACGACACGAGTCTGCTCACGGCAGCGCTCGAATGCCAGCAACCTGGAAGCACTCCAGATCGGGATCCTGTGCGACTTCGCCAGGTCCATCGACTTCTCGACCCATCGGGTAATCGTCGGTCGGAGGGGATGACTGGGTTCCAGAAAGTCGAGATGAAACTGGATGACCGGCACACCGTGGGTCAGCGCGGCTCGCTCGAAAACCTCGCGAGACACGGCAATCGCGCCGTCGGCGTCCAGCCCTTCCCATCCGTCGTAAGCGGACGCGATGAGCTGTTCGTCCGCCATGGTCGTCGTCAGTTGGCGAATGCCGAGCAGCGTGCCGTGCTCGTCGACGAGGCGCATGGGCAGACCACTGCCCGTGAAGTTCGCGTGCGTCCAGTGTCCGTCCGCGCGCTTCAACCAAGGTCCAGACTGGTAGTAATCGAGGGTCAAGCCGAAGCCGAATTGTTGTTCCAGCTTCGCCGACTCGACCCAGCCACGCCAGAACACCGCGTGGGTCCGCACGGTCGACGGCTGGAAGCCGAAACCCTCTTCGTTGAAGGCGCTGACCGAGCCGGAGTAGCTCGCCGCAGCATCCTCGTTGCTCACGACGGGATGGGGCGCAATCTCGTGGCCTCGCGTCCGCCACGCGTTGATCAGGCCCGGCGAAGGCCGGTTATCGACGCCAGGTCGCCACCAGGCACGTACGCTTCGCCACGCGCGTCTCGCCCATTGCGGGACGCGTCGAGACGACCGCGACGGGTCGTAGTAGAGGCTCATGCGCCCGCCCGCTCGCTCTACCAGCCCGAGACCGGTTTCAATTGCCGACACACTGCTGCCATGCGCATCTCCGGATGCGACGAGCAGCGCTGGTTCAGCGGCTGGGAAGTACCAGAGGCGCGGCAGACCACCGCTATCGGCGAGCAGCGACTCGATCACTGCAGACAACAGGCGCATGTGGTCGTCGGCCTGCGGCCGCACGGCGAGGGACAGGTCGGTCCAGCCGACGAAGGCATCGCTGGCCCTCGGACCTGGCGCGCCGTCGCGGTCCTCGCCGCGCCAGTCGGGATTGCCCTGGCGCAGATAGGCAACGGTGCGAGCGGGGTCGAAACCGAAGGTCGCTACGCGGCCAGCACCGTATCGATGCGTCGTGACGGCCGCCGTGCTCTCTCGTCCTCCGGGCGCGTCGACGAAGCGCGCCATGACGTCGACGTCGCGACCGGGTGTGAGGCCGGCGGTCGCGCCGAAGACTTGCACAGTGGCACGCTCCTCGCGGGTGTCGTCGAACAGCGGCAAGGTGACGAACGACCAGGAACCGGGCGTGGCGCTGACACCGGTCAGGGACTCGAGTGTCGGACGGGGACCGAGGCAGATGAGGGCTCCGCCCGAACGCACGAAGTCTTCGAGCGCGGCGCCAGTTGCAGAATCGACACGAGTCGACCACGGGAGGATGGCGAGCCGGACGCCGCCGAGCGATTGGGATGAGATGCTGCTGACGTCGAGCGCAGAGAAGGCGGTCCATCCTTCGGTGCGGAGGATCTCTGCGAGGTATCCGTCAAGTCCATCGCTCGCGGTGTGATCGCCCACGACAAGAATTGGACCGCCCAGTGGAGCCGGAATGACAGGTGCACTCGGTTCGAGCGCTGGAGACGGACGAAGCAGCCAGGCCACCAGCAATAGGGCGATGGCTCCGGCAACAAGCGCAGCGAGTCTCGCCGGACGGGTCAATCCCGGCGTCCTCGCCGACGGCTGACACTCGCTTCACGGCATCGAGGCATGTCGACGGCAGTATGGCATCTGGCACGGCTGCGCGAGCGGGACGATGTGTTCGGGTGGGACCTGAGAGTGCGGTGACGTGTAGAGGTGTCCCGTGGGCTAGCCAGGCTAGGGGCACGGTGACTATGACGTCACCCTCGTCCCATCGTCCGCCGTTCGGCGACGCTGATCCATGGTCGCCCCGCGCCGTTCCACGCAACTCGGCATCCGCCCGACCCTTCCGGCGCGCGCACCTGAATTTCCCAGACACCGTGTCTGCTCAACGGCGAAGGTCATGCCGATAACGAGACTTAAAGATGCGTTTTGCGAATGCCGGAAAGATTCTCATCGTCGATGACCAGCCGCAGAACATCGACGTGCTCAGTCGACTCATGCGTCGCCTCGGATATGAGACGCATGGCGCGTCGGACGGTGAATCGGCGCTCGAGGCGGTAGCTCGCGAACGACCGGACGTCGTCCTGCTTGATGTGAACATGCCGAAGCTCGATGGACTGGAGGTCTGTCGTCGTCTCAAGAGCGATGCGGTCACCCGACTGACTCCCGTCGTGCTGGTCACGACCCTCGTGGATAGCGAGGATCGCATTCGCGGGATCGAGGCGGGTGCTGACGACTTTCTCAGTAAGCCTCCGGTCTTTGCGGAGCTCGAAGCGCGTGTCCGGTCGCTCACTCGCCTCAAGCGATATACCGACGAGCTCGATTCGGCGGAGTCGATGATCTTGAGCCTCGGATTGACCATTGAGGCGCGTGATCCCAACACTCAGGGACACTGCCAGCGTCTGGCACGATACGCCACGGCGCTCGGCGGCCGACTGGGCCTCGACGAGCATCAAATCGTAGCCCTTCGGCGCGGCGCGTTTCTGCATGATGTCGGCAAAGTCGGAATCCCGGATGCCATCCTGCTCAAGCCTGGCCGTCTGACGCCCGCGGAATACGCGGTCATGCAGCAGCACACTGTCATTGGGCACACGCTGTGCAGCGAGTTGCGTCTCTTGGAGGATGTGAGACCCATCGTGCGCCATCATCATGAGCGTCCCGACGGTTCTGGTTACCCCGACCAACTCGAGGGCGAAGCCATTCCACTGCTGGCTCGCATCATCAGCGTGGTAGATGTCTACGATGCGTTGACGACCGCGCGGCCGTACAAAGCTGCGCACACTCCGGAGTCTGCGTTCCGCGAACTGCGCGGAGAAGCAAAGAGCGAGTGGCTCTTCGAATCGATCGTCGAAGAATTCATCAACCTCGCAACACAGGAAGAATTCGGCCGGATCTCGCCCGCCGTCTGAGCGAGGAACCGCCCGAAAGGGAACGGCGACTTACCGATCGAGCACCAGGCGAATCTTGTGTGCGAGCGCCTCGGATGTAAACGGTTTGTGAATGAAGGCGATGCCGGGGTCCAGAACGCCGTGATGGACGATCGCTTCCTCTGTGTAACCGGACATGTAGATCACCTTCAGCTCAGGGCGCCGCTTGACTAATTCCTGCGTCAACTCTGGTCCGCTGGTGCCCGGCATGACCACATCGGTCAGCAGCACGTCGACGCGCGCACTTCTGTCGAACTGCTCAATCGCCTCATCGGCATTCGCAGCGATGAGCACGTTGTAGCCTTGGCGCTCCAGCAGTCGCTTCGTTAACCCACGAATACCTTCCGCGTCCTCGACGAGGAGTACGGTTTCACCGCGGCCTTCCGGCGCGGCTACCGACGGAGCCTTCGCCACGGGTTCTGAGACATCGACGCTCGGGAAATAGGCCTTGAATGACGTGCCTTTGCCGAGTTCGCTGTAGACACCCAGGACTCCCCCACTTCGCGCCATGATGCCGTGGACCGTGGCAAGACCGAGTCCGGTGCCTTTGCCGGGTTCTTTCGTGGTGAAGAACGGTTCGAAAAGGTGGGCCTGCACTTCCGGACTCATCCCGACGCCCGTATCGGTCACTGTGAGAGCCACATAATGCCCGGGTTTCGCGCCCAGGTGCGTCTTCGCGTATTCCTCGTCGAGCTCGACATTGGCGGTCTCGATGGTCAGGATGCCGCCCTTCGGCATCGCGTCACGCGCGTTCACCGCCAGGTTCAAAATGATCTGTTCTACCTGGCTACGGTCGGCCTTCACCACACTCAATGTGGCTGGCAACGCCAGAATGACCTTGACGTCTTCTCCGATGAGGCGCCCGAGCATTGCCCGGATGTCCGTGATGATCACGTTCAAATCGAGAAGCGTCGGCTCGATGATCTGCTTCCGGCTGAATGCCAGCAACTGGCGCGTGAGCCCGGCGGCCCTATTGCCGGCGCTCTGAATTTCAGCAATGTCGGCCCGATGCGGATCGGCCTCGTCGAACTCTGCCAGCAACAGCTCGCAATATCCAAGAATCGCCGTCAGGAGATTGTTGAAGTCGTGTGCCACGCCACCGGCCAATCGTCCGATGGCTTCCATCTTCTGGGCCTGCTGATACTGCTCTTCGAGCGTCCGGCGCTCGGTGATGTCCATGGAAATGCCCACGGCCCGCACAGGTCTTCCGTCTGAATCGAGCAGCACACGGCCGGCGCCGCTCAGCCATCGCACCTTGCCGTTGGGCAAGATCGTCCGGTTCAGCACCGAGAAATCCGAGCCCGCTCTCATTGCGTTCCCAAGGGTTTCGAGCACCGATGCCACATCGTCGGGATGAATGTGCTCGATGAAGGCCGCGAAGGTTCCGGCGAACGTGCCGGGCTTCAATCCGTACTGGGCCTCGAGGCGCTCTGACCAACGAAGGTCGCCCGTGTTGTAGTCCATGTCCCAGATGCCGACATCCGCGTTCTCCAACGCGAATCGCATGCGCTCTTCCCCAGCACGAACCGCCGCGATGGCCTGAGTACGCTCCGTCACGTCGGTACCGGAACTGAACGTGCCCACGATCGTCGCGGCATCATCTCGCAAGATGGTGTTCCGCCACTCGATCAACCGTTCGTTGCCAGACTTGGTGAGTATCGGATTCTCGACGACGGACAGGTCTCCGTCGAGCAACTGATGGAACTTCGCCGTGAGCTCGACGCGCAGGCGCCCCGGCACACATGTCTCAAACCAGTCGCAACCGATAAGCTCGTCGGCAGTCCATTCGAGGAGTGTGCATCCGTAGCGATTGATGAGCGTGATGCGCCCCTCGGTGTCCAGCGACAGGAGGACGACTTCCGCAGTATCGAGATAGCGTTGCGCGCGATCTCGTTCAACGCGAAGGGACGACTCGACGTGCTGGCGCTGCGCGATCTGCTCCTCGAGATCCCGGGCGCGTTTCTCCGCAATGGAATAGAAGTATCCGTTCTCGTAGACGCGGCCGACCTGACCCGCGAGAGCCATGATGAGTTGCTCATCCTCTTCGGCGAAGCCCGCGCCTTCATTCCGTACGAGACAGATCCATCCGTAGACGTGAGCGGGTGACGTGAGCGGCGCAATCAGAAACGACTGAACGGTCGGATGTTGCGGAGGAAGTTGCGCGGCTCGTGGATCGCCGCTGGGGTTGGTCCCACGCACGGTCCTGCGCTCTGCGACCACCGCCGAGAGTAGACCGGTCAACGGTGCCCCGATCTCCATCCAATCAGGGTTCGCGTGTGTTCCACACGTGACCACCCGCCGTACTACTCGATCGTCTCGCTCGACTAATCCCAGTGTGACGTAGGTTGCACCGAAGAGCTCCCGGGCAGATTCGCACACGGTTTCGAGCAGCCTCTCGGCGTCTCGTTCGGAGGCGAGTTCCAAGCCGATGTTGACCAGTGCTCTCAACCGTGCGTTCGCCTCCTGGAGTTCGCCGACATTCTGCGAAAGCTTGTCAGTGAGTAGTCGCAGGTGATCACGAGCAAACTCATGGGTGAGGGCGCGGGACGTGACGGCGTTCTCCCCGGAGAGCACCTGGCTGACAACTCGAAGCACCTCGAGTGCCTCGGTGGGCTTGGTCAAGACGTGTGCGACGCCGCTCGACAGGGCAAGTGCTTTCGCTTCGCGTTCTCCGTAATGCGCGGTGTAGAACACGACTGGAATCCCACTGGTCGCCGGGTCGAGGCGCAGCTGTCTCACTAGCTCGTAGCCATCCATGATGGGCATGAGCACGTCCGTGATGACGAGGTCTGGACGTTCTGCCTGAATCAGGGACAGTCCCTCTTGCCCATTGACAGCCTCGACCAGACGATGTCCCTGATAACGCAGCAGGGTCACCAGAAAGTCGCGATTCGAGGCAAGGTCGTCAACAACCAGGATTGTCGCCATGACGGGCCTTCCTCCGAGTGAAGCTTTCCACTTCGGCAACGAAAGTCTCTGGGGTGATCGGTTTGCTGATGTAACCATCAAACCCCGCCGCAATGACCTTGTCGCGATCGCCGACCATCGCTGAGGCCGTGACGGCGATGAGGGGAATATCTTTCAGCGTGGGTTCAGCCTTCACGCGTCGGGCGACTTCGTACCCGTCCAACTTCGGAAGCGCGATGTCGCACAGGATCAGGTCGGGGGTGCTGCTGAGCGCCGCCTCCACGCCTTCTTCTCCATCAAATGCGGCGATGGTCGTGTGCCCGAATGCCTTCAAAAGGTAGGTCATCAGCTCGAGATTCGTCAGATTGTCCTCAATCACGAGAATTCGTGTGACCACATCAGGTCCGTGGAAGTGAAAGGGTGAACGTGCTTCCCTTGCCCCATTCGCTCGTGAACCCGATGGCCCCGCCAAGCAGTTCAGCCAGCTTCTGACTGAGGTGCAGCCCGAGCCCCGTGCCGTCGTGTCGACCTGTGGCAGTTGTGAGCGATGTGAATGCCCTGAACAACTTACCCTGGTCGTCCACCCCGATGCCGATGCCAGTGTCGGTCACTCGAATCTCGATCGCCGTTGCACCTGGGGCCGGCTCGATGACTTCGAGCGCGACGAAGCCGGCATCAGTGAACTTGATGGCATTGTTCGTCAAGTTGATCAGAATCTGGCGAAGCGCCCGTGCCTCGGTGCGCGCGACCACATCGTGTGCGGGCATGCTCAGCTCGAACGCGAGCCCCTTTGCTTCCGCCAGTGGACGCAGCGTTGTGACCACCTCATTGACTACCTGTTGGCAGACGACGGGCTCAGTAACCACCTCCACCTTGCCCGATTCTATTTTCGCGAGGTCGAGCAGATCGTTGATGAGCGAGAGCAAGTGGCGCGCGCTGCTTCGTACTGTTTCAAGCTGATGCTCCTGGTCGCGCGTCAACGGCCCCGGCAAGCGCATCAAGAGAGTGCCAGTGAATCCAATTATGGCGTTGAGGGGCGTTCGCAGCTCATGGCTCATGCTCGCGAGAAATCGATCCTTGGCGAGGCTCGCCTTTTCGAGCTCGAGGTTCTTGTCGTGAAGGGCACGTTCCGCGCGCTTTCGGTCCGTCACGTCGCGAATCGATGCGCTGACGAGGAGACCCTCGTTCGTTTTCAGTGGGCTCAGGCTGATCTCGACGGGAAACTCATCGCCGTTCTTGCGCAGGGCGTACAAATCGAGGCCCGTACCCATCCCGCGGACACGGGGCTCCGCAAAATAGCGGCTGCGATGACCAGGATGGTGAGCACTGAATCGTTCTGGGACGAGGACTTCAATGGGTTGCCCCACCAACTCCTCGCGCAAGTACTCGAACAGTCGTTCGGTTTGGGAATTGATCAGGACGATGGTCCCAGTGTCGTCCACGATGACCATGGCATCGGGGGCAGACTCCAGCAGTCCCCGGAACAAAGAATCAGCCCCGGCCGACGTGAAGTCGAACTGTTTCAACGCCAGGTCCCTTCTCTGAACCGAGGATGGATCAAGTCTTCATCGCCCTCAGCGGGAACGACGAAGCGCAAGTCTACTGGAAGAGCTGGGGCGGGGAGATTAATTAGTTGTTAATGCCGACGAGAGACACCGGCACGACGGACCCTCATGACGGGTGCACGACGGATTGAACGGCTGATGAAGGCGTCCATCAGCAACTTGCGCTGACGCGGGCACTGACTCGGCGGATTGATTCCTACTTGGAGTGCGGGACAGCGTATGGAGCGACGTTCGTCGCAATCGTGTTCAATTCGTTGACGGTGAGAGGTAGCGACCGAAACACGGCCCATCCAGCTCGTGGGGTGTTGTCTCCGACCGGTGCGTCCGTTCCATACAGGATCCGGTTCGGACCGAGCGCACGAATTCGGCGAGCGATCTGCGCCTTGACTGCGTCTGTTTGCGCGGCCTCTACGACGGAAGTGACGTCGAACCAGAGGTGCGTGGTTCGGGGATCGCCGTTTCGAATCGCGTCCACGAAGACCGACAACGCCTGGTCGGTGGTGGGATCGTCGTAGCCTCCCGCACCCGCCAAGTGTGCGATTTGGACTGGCACGTCGGGCGCAGCCGACATTACCTCACTCAGAAAAATCGCGGCCTCTTCGCGGCCGTATGCGAGCTTCTCAGTGATGGATGCCCGCATATGTACAACGATGGCCATCCCCGCGTCGTTGGCCGCCCGAAACACGCGCCGAAGTCGCTCGATGTGATCGGGACGATGGTAGTCCGCAGCCGAATTACCAATGTGGATCTTCAACCCTCGGCGGAGATTCGGATCCGACACGCAATGCGCCAGTTCCGCCAACGCGTCGTCACTCACCGGGTTCAGGCTGCAGAATCCGATGAGACGACTGGGAAACTGCGCCACCTGGAGACTCGTCCAGTCGTTCTCGGCCCTGACGTGCTGCGCGGCGTCAGCGACGTGGCGCGATGGTTGTGTCCAGATGTAGGCCGTTGACAGCACCACGGCTCGCTCGATGCCGGCGTCGTCCAGCAGACGAATGAGGTTGGCGGCATCGACGCGTGGCGCTGGCTGGCCGTTCATCATCAATGAGGCGAGTTCGGGGCTGAAGAGATGCTGGTGGTAGTCCACGACAGGCGCGTTCTGACCGTAGCTGAGCGAGGCGACAGCCAGCGTTGTGGCGACGCAACCAAGCAGGCGAAGTACGCGTGACGTGGTCATGTATCAGTTAGACGGACCGGCTTGGGCAGCGTTCCGGTTGCGCCGCTCCCGCAAACGAAGAATGGCGCAGATGGCGGTCACGGCTGCGGGAGACCCTCGAGCAAATACTGCGCGGAGGTCAGGTAATAGTTCCTGGCGATGGCGTTGATCTGGCGCTCGCCCAGTTCAGTCAGCGCCTGGGCCTTGAGGCGCCTGGCATCGGCGTGCGCGGTGTCATTCGCCAGCACATAGTCAGCCAGTTCCGCGGCCCAGATGAAGTCGCCGGCGGCGAGCGCAACTCGTCCGCGCTCGAGCACACGGTCGACGCCGCCGATGAGCGCCGCCAACTTCGTGGCGCGGTCCTTGTCGGGCAGTGGGAAGAGCTTCGTCGGGTTGCCATCGAACCAGCCGACCTGATCGGCGTAGATACCCCGCACCGTCCACTCGACACCGCCGTAGAACTCCTGGAGGAACGGGTTCTCAGCCAGCGCGGTCGGGAGCCTCACGCGTGCGACCAGTTCATCGGGGCGTTCGCCCTTGCGGACCCCTTGCACCGTCTGATCAAGGATGGACGCGAGGCCATCACGGTAGGCGGTGAGAGCCGCGCGTGCCGCGCCGGCGCCGAGCACCGGTCTGGTGTGGCTCGGCACCACGTGCTCCGGCTGCAGCGCAATGACTCGCTCCAAACTCGCAATCCACGCCTCGGGGCTGCGCAACCGAGCGCCACGGATTGGCGACACGTTCGGGAACGCGCGGAAGAAATTGTCGCCAGGCAAGTAGTCCGCCTGCGCACAGACCGCCGACAGCATGAGCAGCGTCGCCACAGACAGCGTTCGGCGCACGAATCCGTTCATTTCGTTTCTCCTGATGCCCTCACCATCGCTACCCTGCAGTCAGCCTTCCTGCGTGGGCACGGAAGGCGTTCGACTCGCTGTCGACAACCCTCGCTTTCGATGGGCGAGGACGGCGGTAGTCATGCCAATACTGCCCATCGCGAGGAATGCAAGGGCACGGAGCGGAGTATTCGCCCTGGCGAGGTCAACGCCAATCAGTTTCACGCTGGCGCACGCCATCAAGACGTAGCCGGCCGCCATGATTGCGCGCTGTCGCGAGTTCTCCTGCGCAAGGCCCCACATCCACTGGCACGCACCCGAGACGGCCCAGGCCAGCGTGATCACGACTGACGCCGCACGCGAGGGCCCGTACGACAGTTCCATCGGCGGGTGCACCCAGTCGAACACGCGAGCACCCTCAATCGCCATTGTGAGATTGGCGGTGAACTGCAGCGCGAGGAACGACAGCGTGCCCAGCGAGCCGCCGCCGCGCGTCAGGAGATACCAGGCATAGGATGCAAGGGCTCCGGCTACGAAGTGCTCATTGACAAAGGGAGGCGCTGCTTGGAGCTGCGAAAAGCCAAATGCATCGTATTGCGACCAGCGCAGGGTCGCAGCCAGAGCCATCGCAGCCGCCAGCAGGCCTCGCAGGGAGCCGTCTCTTGTCGATGGCCCGTCGACGCCGCGCGCGTTCCGTGCGAGCGCGACGGAGAAGACGCCCCAATAGGCAGCGACCCAATGCCATGACATCGCGACAGGGCCGGCGAGCGCGAGGTGACCGATAGCGAGCGACCTCGGACTCCAGTCGAAGTCGGAGCCGCCCATGCGTCGCCGTATGGGTGCGACCAGACTGAGATTGACGAGAGCCATCACAGAGACAGGTGCGGCAAAACTCTGGACGGGCAAATCCAGAGTCTTCCACACAAGCCACAACGCTGGTGTGCAACAGAGGACCGCCACCGCCCACAGTGCGCCGGCAGCGGCTGGCTTCTCGTTCTTACGCGGAAGCCAAACCCACACGGCTGCGAGCGCTAGATGAATGACCAGCAGTAGGCCCAGAACCGAGGCGTCGCTGCGTGCGACATTAGCACTCGCCGTCAGCAGCAGGAGCCATGTGCCTGCAATGGCCGTCCAACGGGGCACCTGCCACTGAGCCGCCCCGCTCGCCCGATAGACAACGGCGATGCTCGCACTCATCATCACGGCCAGATACACGGCAAGCGCAACCTCGCGTTCGACC
>JBEBGB010000627.1:0-3228 GCA_040081675.1 Vicinamibacterales bacterium | reverse complement strand
CGGGCTTCAGAACATGTTCGAGGCAACAGAGGGCCGGTGGGGGTCGCGGGAGATCGAGATCACAGACGTGGCGATGCTCGACAAGAGCGGCGACGCGTCCCACGTGTTTCATTCTGGCGACCCGATGAGTGTCCGAGTCACCGTCGTCGCGCACGAGTCGATTGCCGACTTCGTGTTTGGTATCGGCCTCTTCAATGCCGACGGCGTCTGCTGTTACGGCACCAATACCTACCTCGAAGAGATGACGCCCGTGGCTATCCAGGGCGCGGTGCAGGCAACCTTCGCGGTCGACCGCCTCGATCTCGTCGAGGGCACCTACAAACTCGACGTCGCGGTGCACAAGCGAGATGGCTATCCGTACGACTACCATCGCCTGCTGTACACGTTTCGCGTGAAGTCGCGAACTCACGACGCCGGCATCTACCGACCTCCGCACCACTGGACGTTCACGGGCGCCGTGTCGTTCACCAACGAGATCGACAAGCTGTAGGAAAGAACGGGCTCTAGGCTTTGGGCGATGGACCCTGGGCCAGTCACACTGGCACCTACACGACGCACTGTACACTGGCCTAGAGTGCCTTCGCTCACCCGTCCCGCCGCAGCAATGTTCACGGCCGATGCCCGTGTCGCGGGTCAGCGTGTCGTCTTCACGAACGGTGTGTTCGATCTGTTGCACCCGGGCCACGTGCGCTATTTGCAGCAAGCCCGCGCGCTCGGCGACGTTCTCGTTGTCGCCATTAACTCTGACCGATCGGTTCGCGCGAATAAGGGAGCGGATCGCCCGATCACACCGGAACTTGAACGTGCCGAGATTCTTGCGGCGCTCGAGTGTGTTGATGCCGTGACGGTCTTCGACGAAGAGACTCCTTTCAACGTCATACAGGACCTGCGGCCCGACGTACTCGTAAAGGGCGCCGATTGGGCTCAGGACGCCATCGTCGGGCGCGACATTGTAGAAGCGCGCGGCGGTAGGGTCGTTCGCATTCCTGTTGAACAAGGACATTCGACCACGACAATTGTCGCGAAGGTTCGATCGCGTTAATCGCGGGTTCATCCGGCATCGTCCGCCCTTCCGAACTGCCATGACCGCCGTGGCCTTCCCGACCTTCCCGGCCTTCCCGACCAGCCAGCCTCGCCCGCCTTGCCTGCCCTACCCGCCTCTCACCGGCGTTCCCGGCCCGTGTACACTGAAGAGTTCGTGGCGACCTCCACTTCTCTGAACGTTCGCGCGCTTCTCAAGGCCGCGATTGCTCGTAGCGGCATGGACACGTCGGCGACGGCCGTGTCAGGACTCAACGAGCCCGCAAAGGCGCTCTACGCTGCCGCCGCCGCCCACACACTCCCTCGAGGCGCAGTGTTGCTCGTTGTGCCGGGCGACCGCGACCTCGAACAAGCGGTGAGCGATGTCCGCTTCTTTCTCACGATCCTGGAAGGTCTCTCGAGTCAGGCTGCCGAGCGAGCGGTGCTCAGTTATCCCTCGCACGAAATCGATCCCTATCGAGGCATGACGCCGCACGTCGGTGTCACTTCGGCTCGGGCGCGGGTCCTCCATGCCCTGGCCACGTCTGTGGCCCGCGTGGTGGTGGCATCCGCACCCGCGCTGTTGCCGCGCGTCACCGGCCCGAAGCGCCTGCTCAACACGTCGATCGACCTGAAACCCGGTAACGACATCTCTCCGACTGATCTCGGTGAACTGCTCGCCGCTGCAGGCTTTCGCCGGGAGGACCCCGCTGACGAACACGGTGAATTTGCAGTGCGCGGAGGCATCCTCGACGTATTTCCCGCTCATGAAGCCGAGCCCTTCCGGTTGGAGTTCATCGGCGACACCATCGAAAGCATTCGCACCTACGATCCGGGCACACAGCGATCGACCCGCCCGGTGGACCAGGTAACCATCATCCCGCTCAGCGACGTGTTGGACGACGAGCGCGACGGCTCAGTGTTCGACTATCTCGCGCGGATGCCAGAGTCGAGGGTGCTCGTCTCCGAGCCCGAAGAATCGTTGGCCGCACTCGAGCGGCTCGCCGATCAGGCCGAGCGAAGCTTCGAATCAGTGACCTCTCGCAGCCCAGAGCCTGTTGAGGAGGCGTGGGTCGACGTTGGCTGGGAAGATGGCGAAGAAGACGCGGACACTCAGAGCGACGATGCACCCGTGCCGAAGGTTCGAACCGCTGGCGGCCGAAAGGTTCTCACAGCGCCGGCGACACACCGTCCAGAAAAAGCGGAGTCGACACGCAAGCGCGAGGTCGCCACTCGCTCCAGGATCCCGCGTCTCACCGCTGGAGAGCTTCGACCACCCTCGGAACTCTTCCTCGACCTCGAAGGAACGAAATCGCGCCTCACCTCGGCAACCTCTCTCGTCGAACTCGGCATCGGAGTCCTCGACACTGGCCTGTCCCCCTCTGCCGGACACATTCGTTGTCAGCCAAGCGTCGAGTATCACGGACGCGTTGCCGACTGGGTTGCGGACATCAAGCGTGTTCGCCAGGAAGGCAGCTCGATCCTGCTTGTGGCCAACACCTCGGGACGCGCCGAACGCACCATTGAACTACTGAAGGAGTACGACCTCTTCGCCGTGCCAGCCGACCGTGCCGAAGATGCGCAGTACGCGGCGGTGCTGGTTGTGACGGGCAGCCTGTCGCGCGGATTCAGGCTGCCGGACGGAGGCTTGCAGCTCTATGCAGAAGCAGACGTCTTCGACGAAGAGCGAAGAACCGAACGGCGCCAGTCCGCAACCAAGGCGTTCCTCTCTGACCTGCGCGATCTGAAAGTCGGCGACCTGGTCGTGCACGTCGATCACGGCATCGGCGTTTTTGTCGGGCTGAAGCAAATCGGCGTCGGTCCTTCGATGAGCACGGGCCAAGGTGACGCGCAGGAGTTCATCGAACTCAAATACGCCGGCGAGGACAAGCTGTTCGTTCCTGTCGAGCGGCTCGACCTGATTCAGAAGTACACCGGCGCGTCACGTCCGCCGATCGACCGTCTTGGCGGCGCCACCTGGGAGCGCGCGAAGACCCGAGTGAAGAAGGCCATGCGCGACATGGCCGAGGAGCTGCTCAAGCTCTACGCCGCTCGCAAGGCGGTTCCGGGTCATGCCTTCAGTCCTGACTCGCATTGGCAGCAGGAATTCGAGGACGCCTTTCCGTACGACCTGACCGTCGACCAGAAGTCGGCCGTCGCGGACATCAAGAGAGACCTCGAGTCCACCACGCCGATGGACCGCCTGCT
>JBEBGB010000106.1:0-12124 GCA_040081675.1 Vicinamibacterales bacterium | reverse complement strand
GACGCGGCCTTGTCGCAGGACCTGATTGTCAGCATCTTCCAACTCAAGTCTCCGCTGCACGACGGTGCTGTCATCGTGCAGGAAGATCGCGTAGCCGCGGCGGCGTGCTTCCTGCCGCTCACGGTGAACCCGAAGCTCAGTAAGGAACTTGGGTCGCGCCATCGTGCCGCAATCGGCCTGACCGAGGAGAACGACTCGGTCTGTGTGGTTGTGTCTGAAGAGACGGGCAAGATCTCGCTTGTCGTCGATGGACAGATCGAACGAGGTCTGAAGACCGACGTCCTGCGCGATCGGCTGCTGTCGCTCGTCGCGAACAAGTCGTCGAAGCGCCGGCGGGAGGCAGCGACCTCGTGAAAGCGCCCTGGCCACTTGGTCACTTCTGGTTGAAGGCGCTGTCGGTCGCTTTCGCGGCGATGCTGTGGTTGTTCGTCTCGGGCGATGAGACGGTCGAGCGCGGCCTGCGGGTACCACTGGAATTCCAGCAGTTCCCTGAAGGACTCGAGATGATAGGTGAGCTTCCAGCGCTGGTTGACGTCCGGATCAGGGGCGGATCCGCCACCTTGTCGCGGCTGGGGCCCGGCGACCTCGTCGCACAACTCGACCTCAAGGCCGCTCGCATCGGGCGCCGTCTCTACCAGCTCACGCCCGAGCAAGTGCGGGTGCCATTCGGCGTGCAGGTCGTGCAAGTCACGCCTCCCAGCGTCGGACTGGTCTTCGAGATGACCGCATCGAAGCAAGTGAAGGTTGTTCCGGCTGTCGAAGGTGACCCGGCGGCCGGCTTTGTTGTGGGAGCGATCACCGTCGATCCGCCGACCGTGGAAGTGCTCGGCCCTCAGAGTTCGATCGCTCGCGTCACCGAGGCGCTCACCGAACCGGTTCCCGTCGCTGGCGCGCGCGCAGCGGTGGTCGATGCCGTGACGGTCGGGTTCTCAGACCCGGCTCTTCGTCTGAAGATGCCGCGTCGCGCGCAAGTTCGCGTCGAGATCAACCCGGGACCCGTCGAGCGAACAATTCGCCAGCGTGTGGTGCACCTGCGCAACCTTGGCAGCAATCTCGTCGCACGGGCTACACCGAGCGGTGTCGACGTGGTGTTGCGCGGTAGTCGCGACGGCGTGAACGACGTGGATCCCGATCAAGTGGCGGCATCTGTCGATCTGTCCGGACTCGGCGCAGGCGACTATCCGCTTCCGGTTCGCGTCGAGAGTCCGCAGCGGGCGGGCGTGGCGCGCATCCTTCCCGCAACCATTCAGGTAAAGATCAGCAGTGACAAAGACTGACGCTCCCATCGACACACGTCTCTTCGGAACCGACGGCGTTCGCGGCAAGGCCGGTTCTTTTCCACTCGACCCTGTCACAGTTCGACGTCTGGGTGCTGCACTCGTGCGTGCGCTACCTCACGGTACTGTCTCTCCACACCTGCTCATTGGTCGCGACACGCGCGAGTCAGGCGATTGGATCGAGGCAGAGCTCGCGCATGGCGCCGGCGGGGAAGGAGCGTCAGTGACCAGCGTGGGAGTGGTGCCGACGCCGGCCGTGGCCTATCTCACACGGGCGTATGCCGAGTACGACGCCGGGGTGGTCATCTCCGCGTCACATAATCCTTTCGAAGACAACGGCATCAAGGTGTTCTCGGGACGCGGTGAAAAATTCACCGAGAAGGTCGAACGCGAGATCGAGGCCATCGTCGCGGACACAGCGTGGACGACGCGCGACGGCGCGCCGGAAGAAGTGCCCGGTGCGGCGCTGGTAGATGCGTACCTGGACCATCTGCGCGCCGTGTTGCCAGACCCCTCCATCTTCAAGGGTTTCAAGCTGGCCATCGACTGTGCGAACGGAGCGACGACGCCGGTGGCGCCGGGCCTGTTCAAGAGTCTCGGCTTCGACACCGTGGTGATCGGCAACGAGCCCGACGGTCGCAATATCAATCTGGGATGCGGGTCCACACATCCGGAGGGTCTCGCGAAGCTGGTCGTCGAGTCGGGCTCACAACTCGGTGTGGCGTTCGACGGTGATGGCGATCGTGCCATCTTCGTTGATCACCTCGGTCGCATTGTCAACGGCGACGCCGTGCTGCTGATGTGCGCGCGCTTCCTGCAACGCGAAGGTCGGCTGCCTGGCAACGCCATTGTGGCGACGGTCATGAGCAACATCGGTCTCGAGATTGCCTTGCGGCAGACGAACATCGGCATGGTGCGCACGCCCGTGGGTGACAAGTACGTCATGGAGGAGATGCTCGCGCGGGGTATCGCGCTTGGTGGCGAACAATCGGGCCATGTGATCTTCTCCGAGTATCTGTTCACGGGTGACGGCCTCTGCTCCGCGTTGAACGTGCTCAAGACCGTTGCGGTCAGCGGACGTACGCTGGCAGAACTGGCCGACGACCTGGTGAACTACCCGCAGGTGCTCCTCAACGTTCAAGTTCGCGAGAAGGTGGACCTGAGCACGGTGCCGGCGGTTGCCGAAGCGATCGCTCGTGTCGAAGCGCGTCTGGCAGGCCAGGGCCGTTTGCTCGTGCGCTACTCCGGCACAGAGCCGTTGCTACGGGTGATGCTCGAAGGACGCGACCAGAACGACATCAAGAATTGGGCGCAGGAGATCATCGACGTCGTGAAACACGAGCTCGCGTAAGGGTCGACTCCGAAGAACAGGAGACTGGATCTTCCAATCTCTAAGGCCGTGTTCTCCTTGTCCTTCACCGTGTCCTCCGTGGTAGTGCTTTTTCTGTTGCCCCAAGCCAGGAGTGGTTGTGGTTCGACTGTCCGTCAACGTGAACAAAGTCGCGACGCTGCGCAACTCGCGCGGTGGGCACGAGCCTCGTGTGCTGGACGGCGTCGACGTGTGCCTGGCGGCAGGAGTTCGGGGCATCACCGTTCATCCTCGCGCTGACCAACGCCACATCACGCCAACCGACGTCCGCGACATCGCAAAGCGCCTGGCGCCACAACGTCCGAACGTCGAGTTCAACATGGAGGGCGATCCTCGCCCCGACTTCGTCGACCTGGTCCACGAAGTACGGCCCGAGCAGTGCACCATCGTCCCGGTCGCACCCGGGGAGGTCACGAGCCAGGCGGGATGGACTCGCGGCGCGGAAACTGACCGCCTGCCCGAACTGATAGCCGGCATGAAGGCGAACGGCATCCGAGTGAGCCTTTTCGTCGACCCGACCGCAGAGGCCATAGCGCTGGCGCACGCAGTGGGAGCCGATCGTGTGGAGCTCTATACGGAGCCATTCGCACGAGCCTACGAGCGCGGTACTGCGGAGGGCGCGGCGTCCTTCGAGGTCTATGCCGCAGCCGCGCGATTGGCACACGAGCGGGGTCTCGGCGTGAATGCCGGACACGACCTCGATCTCGACAATCTCCAGTTGTTCAGAACCCTGCCTCACCTGGACGAGGTGTCCATTGGACACGCGATCATCTCGCGCGCGCTCTTCGTCGGGCTCGACAGGGTCGTTCGCGAGTACCTGAGTGTCCTCGCGCAGTCGAGTCGGTCCTAGCTTCGGTCCAAAACCCGTTGATCTTCTCCAGGGCTCGCAAACGCTTGCAACCCGTTCGCCGTTGCGGGGTCTCCCTCGTCGAGCAGCGTCCGCCGAGTACGACCCGACCTGCCTGCCCAGCGCGCCGGGCGATCCGGTATGATCAAAGGTGAATTCTATGAAGCCTGACGCGATTGCCACCGGCATTGCCGGCATTGTCTTCGGCCTGATTGCGGGCTGGATTATTGGAAGCCAACAGAGCGCCTTTGGCACGGCTACCGTGGCAACGCCCACCGCTGCCACAGCGTCTGCGCCTGCGGCGGCTGGGGCCGCGCCCGCGGCTGCGGTGCTCGACGAAAACAGAGTGAAGGCGCTCGCCTCGATCGCTGAACAGCAACCGACCAGTGCGCAGCCACGCGTCGAGCTCGGGAATCTCTACTTCGACTCCGAACGCTACACCGACGCCATCAAGTGGTACGGTGACGCGTTCAAGCTGAACCCGAAAGACGTCAACGTCAGTACGGACCTCGGCGTCAGCTACTACTACACGAACCAACCGGACCGAGCGCTCGCGCAGTTCGACGAGTCGCTGAAGATCGATCCCACGCACGCGAAGACCCTGCTCAACGTCGGGATCGTCCGGGCCTTCGGCAAGCAGGATTTGCCGGGCGCCGAACAGGCGTGGCAGCGCGTGATGGAACTCGACCCGACCGGCCCCGAAGGTCAGGCGGCGAAGCGTGCTCTGGACAGCCTCAAGTCGGCGCACCCCGGAGGCAGCACGCCCGCGAAGCCAGGCGCGTAAAATGGCCCGCTTCATCCTCCTGTCGATCCTGCTGACGATTCTCCTCCGGTCTGTGATCCGGTTATGGCAGGGTATCGTCCGCGGCATGCAGGGGGACGCCCGATACGTTGATCCGGGTCGAGGGAACGCCTCCTCTCCGCAACGCAGCGTTCAGATGGCGCGCGATCCGATCTGCGGCACGTTCATCGTGCCCGAACGCGCCGTCGCACTCACCACCGGCAGCGAGCGACTCTACTTTTGCTCGACCGATTGCCGCGACAAGTATCGCGCGGACCCTCACGCCAGGCCCGCTCCGGCACACGGCCGGACGGCATGACCAGCGAGCCGCAGCTTCGAGCCGACATCGTCGAAGTCGGCCGTCGCATGTACGCGCGCGGCTACACCGCATCGAACGACGGCAACATCAGCGCCCGACTCGGCGACGACCGTCTGCTCATGACGCCGCGCAGCGTCTGCAAGGGGTTCATGACGCCAGACATGATGTGCGTCACTGATCTGAGCGGCAAGAAGCTGCAGGGCGAGCGCGATCCATCCTCCGAGATGCTGATGCACCTCGAGGTGTATCGCCAGCGCCCCGATGCTCGAGCCGTCTGCCATGCGCATCCGCCCATTGCCACCGGTTTTGCGGTGGCCGGCATTCCGCTCGACCGCGCGGTGCTTGCGGAGGTGTTGACGACGCTTGGCAGCATTCCGATTGCGGACTACGCCACGCCGTCCACCTCGGAACTGCCCGAGGCCGTGCGGAAGTACGTCAAGGCGCACGACGGCATGTTGCTCGCCAACCACGGCGCGCTCACACTCGGCGCAGATCTCTTCTCGGCCTACTACAAGCTCGAAACCATCGAGCACTTCGCAAAGATCAGCCTGGTGGCTCGCCTGCTCGGACGCGAGAACTTGATCGCGCGCGAAGAAGTCGATCGACTCCAGGGCCTTCGTGCCAACTACGGCATCGCGGCACCGGCGCCGATCTGTCCGGACCCGTCAGCCGTGGCCGACCTGCTCGCGGGATCGGACCAGGTCTCGTGTCAGGTCGTGCAGTCGCCGGTTGGCGAGGGGCGTCGGCTGGTTCCCGACCCGATTGACCCGAAGGTTGTCGGGGCCACCGAGTCGGGTGCCGATCCCGATGGAGACGAAGAAATTCGGTTAACATACCGCGAACTCTCCGCGCTCATCGAAGACGCGATTCGGAGCCTGAAGTGAGAGCGGACATTGAGATTGATTGAAGATGGAAGATTTCAGCTCTTCAGTCTCGAGATCTTCAATCTGAAATCTACAATCTGAAATCTCTGGAGAACCCGATGGGTGAGGCACTTGGGATGGTCGAGACGAAAGGCCTGGTCGCGATGATTGAGGCCGCGGACGCCATGGTGAAAGCGGCGAAGGTCACGCTGGTCGGCTGGGAGAAGATCGGCGCCGGCTACGTGACGGCCATCGTGCGCGGCGACGTGGCAGCCGTGAAGGCTGCGACCGATGCTGGTGCCGCAGCGGCCCGTCGTGTCGGCGAGCTGGTGTCGGTGCACGTCATCCCGCGTCCACACGCCAACCTCGAGGACGTGCTCCCGATCGGCAAAGCGAACGCGAAGGCCTGAAATCGGGTGCTGCTCGCAAAGATCGTTGGTACGGTCGTCGCCACGCGGAAAGATCCGCGACTGGTCAGCAGCAAGCTGCTTGTCGTACGTCCCGTCGACCCCAAGGGCAAAGCTGAAGGCAGTTACCTCGTGGCCATCGACACCGTCGATGCTGGCGTCGGTGAGACCGTGCTCATTGTCAGTGGCAGTTCGGCGCGCATGGCGTCGGGCCTGAAAGATTCGCCGGTCGACGCCGCCATTGTCGGCATCATCGATACGGTCGACGTCTCCTCCTGACATGCAACTCGCCCGGGTGATCGGCACCGTCGTCGCCACGCGGAAGGACGAGAACCTCGCCGGCATCACGCTTCTCATGGTGCAGCCATTGACGCCTGGTCGTGAACCGGCTGGCCGGCCGCTTGTTGCGGTCGACTCGGTGGGCGCAGGCCTCGGCGAAGAGGTGTTCTTCGTGCGCGGCAGGGAAGCGAGCTTTCCGTTCTATCCGGTTGAAGCGCCTGTTGATGCTGGCATCGTCGGCATCGTTGACCATTGGGATACGGAGTGAGGCGCAGGCAGTAGGCCATGGAGGTGAGGCGCAGTTCGGTTATCCGGATCATGCCGGTCGCCCATCGCCAGCTGCCCATCGCCCAATGAGATGCTCATAGGTCGCGTCGTGGGGACCGTGGTCTCAACGCAGAAACACCACAAGTTCGATGGAGCCAAGCTGCTGCTGGTGCAGCCACTGAACCTCGACGACACACCGCGCGGCAACGCCGTGCTGGCGGTGGACGGCGTGGGTGCCGGGGTTCACGAGAAGGTGCTCCTGGTGCTGGAGGGCCGTGCCGCTGGTGAAGCCCTCGGCAAGAAGGCCGCGCCAGTTGACGCGGCGGTCATTGGCATCGTCGATCACGTGGACGTCGATGGAGATATCTGAAGCCGAACTTCGCACGATGATTCGCGATGCGATCGCGCGTCACGCAGGTCCAGGTCGCGTCAGCGGCCTGACAAGCGCGCCGGCTGTCGGCGCTGGCTGCGCCACGGGTTCGCACGGCAGCCACGGCACTTTCATGGTCGAGCCCGTCGGTGACGGTGAGTGCATCATCGAACCGTCGGTTCGCTGCGACCATTGTGGCTATTGCAAGTCGCTCGGGCACTAGGCCGGGACATCGGGCAGGGCTTCGGGCGTCAGGCTTCAGGCTTCGGGCTTCAGGCCCGAGAGGGACTGAAAGCTCTAACAAGGTGTAGACGTTCGGCTCGGCGACGTTTTCCGCTTCGCGACGATGCTGACCGCTCCAGAGTTAGAGTTGATTGTCCGTGCTCTCCGTGTGATTTCTCCGTGTCCTCCGTGGTAGAGCTCTTCTCGTAGTCCAGTTCCGGTTCGTGGTAGAGCTTTTGTTCAGGGTAGAGTTTATTTCGTCGTAAAGCCTTTGTTCAGTAGAGCGCCTGTCATGAATGTCTTCGTCACTCGCAAGCTCCCCGCCTCGGTCATCTCCAAGCTCGAATCCGTCGGTACCGTCGAGGTATTCGCTGGCGAGGGCTCGATCACTGCTGACGAACTGCGCGCGGCGGTCGTCGGCAAACACGCGCTGGTGACGATGCTCACCGAGCAGGTGGACGCGGCGTTGCTGGATGCGGGCAAAGACTTGAAGGTGGTTGCCAACGTCGCGGTTGGCTACAACAACATCGACGTGCCCGCATGCCGGGCTCGCGGTGTCACGTGCACGAACACACCGGACGTGCTGACCGAGTCCGTCGCGGACTTCACGTGGTCGTTGATTCTCGCGATCACTCGCCGCCTCTCGGAGGGCGAACGCGTGGTGCGTCGGCACGAGTGGAAGGGGTGGGCATTCGACTACATGCTCGGCACCGAGCTTCGCGGAAAGCAGCTCGGACTGGTAGGTCTGGGTCGTATCGCGAAGGCTGTTGCCTCACGTGCGGCAGTCTTCGGCGTGCGCGTGGCGTACACCTCGCGCAAGGAGGCCGACCTGCCAGGCGCCGAGCGGATGTCGCTCGACCAACTACTCAACACGTCCGACATCGTCTCGTTGCACGTGCCGCTGACGCCTGAAACGAAGCATCTCATCGACAAGAAGGCACTCGCGCGGATGAAGCGCTCTGCATACTTGATCAACACAGCTCGCGGACCCGTGGTGGACGAGGAAGCCCTGGCCTGGGCGCTTCAACAACGGTTGATTGCGGGTGCGGCGCTGGACGTGTACGAGCGCGAACCAATCATCCATCCCGACCTGTTCCCGCTCGAGAACGTGTTGCTGGTGCCGCACCTGGGCAGCGGCACGACGGAAACACGCACGGCCATGGCCGAACTGGCCGCGGACAACGTTGTCGCCGTCCTGAGCGGACGCCCGCCAGTCACGCCTATTCCGTGATGGCGAGACGCGCCCTTGTCCACCGTAGCGCGCAGCGCGAAGGTGGACGCCGACCGACCAACGTCGAAGCGGTCATGCGTGCGTTGTCGCGTGCGATCACCGGCCTCGAGTTGCCTGCCATCGAGAAGATTTCGGAAAGCCAGCAGGACAACCCGTTTCAGGTCCTCATTGCCACGCTCTTGTCAGCACGAACGCAGGACGCGACGACGCTTGCGGCGTCCACTCGTCTGTTCAAGGTAGCGCCGACGCCGGACACGATGGTGCGCTTGTCCGTGCGCGACATAGAGAGGCTCATAAAGCCGGTGAGCTTCTTTCATACCAAGGCCAGGCACGTGAAGGCGACCTGCAAATTGCTGCTCGAGCGCTTCGCCGGCAAGGTGCCCGGAACGATGGACGAACTGCTGCTCTTTCCGGGAGTGGGCCGCAAGACGGCGAATCTGGTCTTGATCCTGTCGTTTCGAAGCCAGCAGAACATCTGCGTCGACACCCACGTGCATCGCATCTCGAACAGGCTCGGATGGGTGAAGACCCACACACCTGACGAGACCGAGCAGGGGTTGTATGCAGCGACCGATCGCGAGTGGTGGCCGCACATCAATTTGTATCTGGTGACGTGGGGACAGAACGTCTGTCGGCCAAATTATCCCCGGTGCGACGGCTGCATCATTCGCGCGCAGTGCCCGCGTCTCGGCGTCACCGTCGCCTCGAAGCATCCTGCACCAGCGAGTCTCGCGTCATGAACTGGCGCGTATCCCTTCGCGCGCGTTTCGCACTCCCGACTACCGCACTCGCGCTTGTCCTTTCGACTGTTGCCGGTGCTGGTGTTTGGCGAACGCTGTCCGCGCAACGGTCCTCTCCGCTCATCGTCGTCGAGACGACGCGCGGAACCTTCGCGTTCGACACGTACGCGAAGGAGGCACCCGTTTCCGTCGCACACATCGTCCAGCTCGCGAGAGGCGGCTTCTACGACGGTCAGCGCGTTCATCGCGCGGTGCCTGGCTTCCTGGCCCAGTTTGGCGACCCTCAGACCCGCGACCTCGACAAACGCTCAGTCTGGGGCCGGGGTGTCGAGGCGTCGAGCGGATCTTCGATCGGTGTTGCGGAGGTCACGCTGAAGCGCAAGAACGTCGCGCTCGCGGTAGGCCTGGCGCATGCGGGCGAGCCCGCGCAAGCCGACAGTCAGCTGTACATCATGCTCGAAGCACGGCCCGAACTCGACGGGCAGTACGCCGTGATCGGCCAGGTGGTCGAGGGCGAAGATGTGCCCGCGCGCTTGCAGGTGGGCGACGAGATCCAGCGCGTCTACGTGAGGGACTAGACCGGTTTCCAGTTTCGCGTCGCGTCTAGAGATGCACCCGAAACTTGACGAGGGTGTGTCAAGTCTCGGGTATCCGTTCGAGGGTTCTAAGGAGTGACGGTGACGGTCACCTGGTCGTCGCCAGTCAGCGCACCGTCGTCTGCTCGCGCGCGAAGCACATACGTGCCTGGCTCCGAGAAGGTGACCTGCACTGTGTGCCGGCCGTCGGCGGGCGCGGGCGGCGCCACCCAGATCGGCGCCCAGGGTGAGTTGGCGCCGGAGCGGGTGTCTTCCCACGTCTTGATCTGTGCGGGCTCGAACTCCGCTGCAGCACCACGATAGACGTGCCAGCCGAGGTGCAGACCCAGGTTCTTGTTCACAGTGGGACGATAGGGAACCTGCCGCGAGGCAGCCTTCACGCGATCCGGCGGAAAGGCCCGCACCTTTGGCACGCCGTCATCGGTGACGATCGCAGACAGCGTGAGGGGCTGACCCACCTTGGCTGTACGCGTCTTGGCGCCTTCGACCTTCACGACGGGCGCTTTGTCCGCGCGAATCTCCGGGTTGCTCGACCCAGCGCCAAGCGCTCCGGTTTCCGACATGATGTCGACGTTCTCGATGAGAAGATCCAGCCGCAGCGTGCCGTAAGCCTTCACCGTCTTTCCTTGGCTCGTCAGCGTCCAGACCATCTCTTTGTTGCCGAAGTCCGCTGGAACACGCACGCTGAAGATGAAGCGATTACGACGCGGTAGGAAATGTGTCGGTTGACCCTGGTCCGGGCCGCCCGGCTGCAGGTTGTTCTCGGGGCCAACAGGAATAGTGAGTTCTTCCTGCCAGTTGTCGTTCATGTACCCGAAGACCAGATTGAACGAACCGTCGGCATTCTTCTCCCAGCCTTCGTAAGCCGGAAACACCGATTGCCCACTTGCGTAGGACTGTGCCTGACTCGCGTGAGGCAACAGGAGGAGCGTCGCAAGGACGAACACGGCGGGCCTGACCCGCCGTGTGAAGAGCGCACTGAATGTCGTCATAGTTGCTGACAGTGAACTACTGCTGGTTGCTGGTGCTCTTTGGCACCAGAGTGGTGGTGTTGCAGAGCGGGCAGCCCGGAATCACGTCGACCTTCGTCGACTGCCGACGCTTGATCATCTCCTGCTCGAACTGCTCGTCGCTCAATGCGACACCTTGTCCGAGGTCGATGAACATGTTGGCGACCGACCGGTTGCCGGACCCTTGCCAGTTACGCGGATCGGGAACGTTCTTGTTCGCTGGGGAGTTGTCCATGTAGCCGGTGATGTGCAGGATCGTGCCCTTCGGCAGCAGCGGCGCCACATCGTCTGCGTAGTCGTAGCCGCGCACCCAGTTGTGGTCGTACCCGGCGCACGTGAGCGTTTCGATGTTCAGACCCCAAATGGCTTCGAGGCACATCCGCGCGCCCGGTGCGTGCAGATGCGGTTCGAACGACGTCACCTTGGTGTTCTCCTGCAGCACGGTGTACGCATGGAGTTGCTGGTTCGCCTCGTTGGGACGGATGGAGATGTCGAGCCCGTTGCCGAGACCACGGCTCTGCGACGCCTTGAGCGTGGGTTGATACCCCTTCGGGTGGAACTTGAAGCCGATCTCCAGGTGCGCCTTGGTATCGCGGCCGTTCGAGTGCAGGTGAATCGAGTTCGACACGATGTTCTCGTTCGCCTTCAGGAGACGACCCGCCTCGGGTGGGAAGAAGTCGGCGCCGCGACCCACCTCGTGAACCGGCCACGGCGTGTTGGTGCCGCCGCCGCCACCCTGGTCAGTGCCCCAGATCATGTGGTGGAACACGTACCGTCCGCCGACGGTGGCTCGCCCGCCGCCGTCCCTCGGCACATCGTTGACTTCGCGGATCTGAAGTGCCGCGACGTAGCGATCTTCCGGGAGGCCGGTTGCCACGCTGTCGATTTCGCCCCACCAGTCGGGTGTGTTCGCCTTCACGACGATGTCCTTCGTCGAGACGACGAGGTCCGGGGCGCCGATCGCCCACGTGTTGGCGTCATCGAACTTGCGTGCGGGCGGCATGTCCGCGACGTTGCCTTGCGGCGCTCCGCTGTCGGCCCACTTGGCGATCTTCGCGATCTCGAGGTCGCTCAACGACGGATCGTTCTTGTACTTCTGAATGCCAACGTTCTTCTCGACATACCACGGCGGCATGACGCCAGCGTGGGGTCCGATACTGGTGCGCTGCTTGATCGCGCGAGCCCAGGGGCGAACCTCGTCGTAGCTCACCAGCGACATCGGCGCAACGCCGTCTGGCCGGTGGCAGTTCTGACAGCTGCGCTGCAGAATCGGCGCAACGTCCTTGCTGAAGGTGACGTCGCCCGTAACGACAGGTGCTGCCGCCCGGAGGACCGTTCCTGGCGAGGCGCTCAGCATGAGTGCCGCGAGGGTCAATCCGGCGAGTCCCGTTCGTGCGATCGCTCTACCCGTCATTATCAATACTCCTTGTCAGTCGTCACGCGTCTCGAAACGACGATGGTAAGACGCGGTACGCTGAAAACTCCCGCTGTTAGACGCCGGGGCTTCGGCCGATGTTCCCGCGATAGGCTCAGCATAGCGCGGTCT
>JBEBGB010000626.1:0-3233 GCA_040081675.1 Vicinamibacterales bacterium | reverse complement strand
GGACAAGGCAAGCACCGCTGGCGGGCCAGGTCGATGTGACAAGACGAGTGGGGCAGTCAGGCGAGGCAGCCGGAGATGAGCGCTCGAACATTCGTTCTTCCAGCCCGCCCTGCCAGCCCCACCTGCCCTGCCAGCCCTTGTGCGCTACTTCCCCATCTCCTTGTAGATCGCTTCGATAGCGGCCTTCAGTCGCTCGGACTTGTAGCCTGCGTACTTGGCGGTCACCGTGCTCGCAGCCACTGCGTCGGCGGCACTCTTGCCCGCCTTGATCGCAGCTTCGGTTTCCGCCAGCAGGTCCGCCATGTAGCGCTGATACTCCTGGAGTTCGGCCGGCTTTGACACGGGCGTGTGGCCCGGAATCACAGCCTCGACGTCCTTGAGGGTCGCAATCGCCTTGGCCAGGGTCTTGGGCAGCTCGATGCCGCTGCCGTCGTTTCCGAGGTCGAGGAGCGGCGCGTCCTTCCACGCCCACAGGTCGCCAGTCGCCAGCACCTTCAGCGTCGGGAAATACACCATCGTGTCGCCGCCGGTGTGCCCCTTGCCGAAATAATGCAACTCGACGCGGTCCTTGCCGGTGCCGAGCGTCAGGGTGTCCTTGTAGGTCTGCTTGGGCAGGAACTGAGCCTTCTCGCCCTTGAATGCGTCCATCTTCGCCATGAGCGTCTTCGTGTTCTCGTGGGCGACGATGTTCACGCTGGCCGGGAAGCCGTCATTGCTGCCGGTGTGATCGCCATGCGTGTGCGTGTTGATGATCGTCGTGACGGGCTTGGTCGTCACCGCCTTGATCTTCGTGAGAATGTCCGGACCGTAACCTGCGAGTTTCGTGTCGACCACGATGACGCCGTTATCAGTGACGAGCACGCTGACGTTGCCTCCTGTGAACCCAGCGCCGGGGACCGAGGCACCAATCATGTACAGGTTGTCCTTGACCTTCTGCAGGTCGGGTAGCGCCGCACGCTGCTGCTGACCGGCCAGGCCGACCGACAGCGCGCCCACGGCGATGAGCGCACCGAGCACCACACCTCTTCTCATGCATTCCTCCTGGAAAACTGATTCTCGCGCCTTACGCGGAAGACAGCGATTATACCGGGCCAGGAGGGCTGGAGCGGTCTGGACGGTCTGGACGGCCAGAGGGCGGGCAGGGCGGGCACGGCAGGCCGGCCAGGCCGGACACGGCGGTCAGAGTCGGACAGGTGTGTAGAGTCGATCGGCGCGGCACAAGAGGCGCGGTTTCAGTGTGAGCGTCAGCTCCAGGCCTAAAGCCCAGCGCCCAGAGCCTATCGCCTGAATTGGTGCTCTTCGTGGCGCCTATTCGACGTAGCCGTTTCTCGCTCGGACGCGGTAGTCGCCACCGGTGACGCGCACGCGAATACTGTGGTACTTGCCATCCGCGGGATGCGAGGACGAATAGCCGATCAGATATTGACTGTTGAGTTCATCGGCAATCTGGACGAGAGCCTGTGACACTTCGGTGCTGTCGTGGACAATGCGTGTGCGCCCGCCGCTTTGATCGGTGATCTGACCGAGCGTGGCCGAATTGACGGGCGCGTTGATGGTGCGGCGATCCGCGGAGTCGATGCCGATCGCGTAGACGAAGAGGTCGGTGCGCATGAGTGCGCTTCGCAGATCACGCAGTGCCGTGTCGCTCGCGGTGTCAGCGCCGTCCGATACCACCAGCAGCGCCGCACGCGGTTTGTGGCGCGTGTCGGCAAGCGGGATCGCCGCCATGATGGCGTCGTAGATGGCCGTGGATCCCCACGGTACGACGGGAGCCAACGTGGACGCGGCAAGGCGGCGGTCGTCAGTCCACGGTGTCAGCAGTTCCTGGTGGTGGTTGAACACCATCAGTGAGAACTCGTCCGCCGGGTCGAGCAGGTCGGACACGAAGTGATCGATGGCGCCGCGGGCGTCGGCGATGCGGCGTCCGTACATGCTGTCGCTGGCGTCGAGCAACACCGCCAGGCTGACGGGCACCCGGTCGCTCGTGAACTGTTCCACGGACTGGCGTTCACCGTCCTCGAACACCTCGAAACGATCGCGCGGCAGATCGTGCACCAGCCGACCCTCGGTGTCGGTTACGGTGGCGTTGACAGTGGTGAGCTTGATCGCCGTGCGAAAGCGCGGGCGCCGGTCGGGCGGCGGCGCCTGCGATTGCTGGGCGAGAGCCGGCCACGAGAGGGCACCTGCGGAGACAGCGATAGATGCGCAGAGGGCAAGCGCACGACACGCGCGCATGCCGGCATTTTACTGCCCGTCGTGAGATCGAGCGATCTTCTTTGTCTGGCCTCGTGCTTGACAGATCAGGTCCAGACGCCCGACGCTTCCACATCCATGGCACGCCCCTCGGTCAGTCATGTCGGCTGGCTTACGCTCATCGGTCTGATGCTGACGACAGTGATCGTTCCGCTGCGGCCAACGCGCGTGATGGCGCAGTCCGCGACCGCCGACGACTATTTGGGCCTCATCGACGCCTATCAGGCAGGTGACACTCGGCGCGCGGCGGAGGCGCTGAGCAACCAGGAGGACAAGTGGGTGGAGTCCGCACAAGCGGAGGTCTTGCGGCACGCCGCATCGTGGCCGCGCGGTCGCATTGAAGCCGGCGTTCTGCTCCACACCGAGGCGGTCACGGCCGGGTGGGTGTTGCCCTCGCATGTTCAGGTGCAGCTTGGCGCCGCGAGACGTCTGCTGGCACTCTCGCGCGGCACCGACCCGCAACGGTTTCGCCGCAATTGGCTCCTCGCGATCTGCTGGCATTTTCAGTCGGGACTCGAGCTGGGCATGATGCTGCCCTGGGTCGACGAGCTTCGCGACCTGCGTGGAGACGATCCGGACGTCGACCTCGTCGCGGGCATGTTGTACGAGGCGGTCGGCTGGTCGTCGCCGCTGCCGGACGATCTGCCGTGGACAAGCCGTTCCAGAACACTCGGCGCCATCCCGCACCGCACGCAAGCCGAGGCGCTCGAGGCGGCCGTGGCGGCATTCCAGCGCGCGGCCCGACACCCGGCGACGCGCGACGAGGCGTCGGTTCGATTGGGCCGCGTCCTCGCGGAACTCGGTCGCGCACAGGCCTCGCGAACTGTGCTGACGCCACTCATCGAAGGTGCCACCGAGAGACGGTGGCGATATCTGGCCGCGCTGTTTGTCGCGATGGCCGAGGCACGAGCCGGAAACGCCGCAGCAGAAGCCGCCGCCTACAACCGGGCCGCGGCAATCATGCCGGGCTGCCAGACACC
>JBEBGB010000105.1:0-12133 GCA_040081675.1 Vicinamibacterales bacterium | reverse complement strand
ACTGCCAGACTTCATCGAGGTTGGCTCCGATGTCTGGTTTCAGGTCTACGACTGGCATGTGCGCTGGCAGCATCCCCTCGAACAGAGCCGCGACGCGCACGGAAGGCTGACCATTGCGATGAACAACACGTTGGTGATCTTGCGACCCGACGCCTTGGGAAACTTCGTCGGACTGCCGTACGACGCGAGGTGACGCGGCAGGGGAGTCGGGCCGATGCGCCGACTCACCGCATGTGGATCAGGCCCCGGCGAACGGCGACCTGCACGGCGCCCGTGCGGTCGTTCACGCCGAGTTTCGCGAAGATGTTCTTCACGTGAATCTGGACGGTGCCTTCCGTGATGCCGAGCATCGCGCCCACTTCCTTGTTGCGCAGACCTTGAGAGATGAGCTGCAGCACCTCCACTTCGCGAGGAGTCAAGGTGGGCATCGAGGCGCGTTCCGACAGCCGCGCCTGCACTTCGGGCAACACGGGACGCTGGCCGCCGTGCACTTCGCGCACGACGCGAACCAGATCTGACGACAAGGTGTCCTTCAGGAGATAGGTCGTGGCGCCCGCCTGATGCGCACGGAAGATATCCTCGTCGCCCTCATACATCGTCAGGACGATGATGCGAGCGTTGGGGTCGTCTTTGCGGATGGCTTTGATCGCATCGACTCCGCTGGTCGCCCCCAGACGCAGGTCCATCAGCGTGACGTCCGGCCTCGCCGTTCGATACATCTCGACCGCTTCATCGCCTGTCGCGCAGGACCCGACGATGGTCATGTCCGGTTCCTGGTTGATGATGAGGGCCAGTCCCTCTCGTACGATGCGGTGGTCCTCGACGCACATGACGCGAATCGATGGTGTGTCCATCAGTCGTCGCCTCCGGTGGCCCTATCGGCGCCGAGACGTGCGGGCACGGATGCCATGACGGTCGTGCCGCCTCCAGATGTCGAGGAGATCTCGAGGCGGCCTCCAGCCTGCTGCGCTCGCTCGCGCATGGTGACCAGACCGTAGTGATCGCCGGTTCCTTCCGGAGACTGGCCAGCATCGAAGCCGCGCCCGTTGTCCGCGATGGTCAGTGTCACAGCGTCCTCATCGTAGTGCAGCCGCATGGTCACTGACGAACCGCCGGAGTGACGAACGGCGTTCAGCACGGCTTCCTGGCCGATGCGAAGCAGCTGGTGTTCGATGTTCGACGAGAGGCGGCGCGGTCTGCCCGTCTGTTCGAACGAGAACGCCACGCTCTGTCCCGCCGCGGCGCGGACGCCACTGTCGCGCAAGGCATCGACCAAATCACCTGTTTCGAGCGCCGGCGAGCGAAGGCTCCAGATCGAACGCCGCGCCTCGCGTATGTATTCCTCGACTTGCTCGCGAATCTTGATCACGCGTTCGCGGGCCGCCGCCGGCGAACTCTCGAGCGACTTCGAGACGACGTCGAATTCCAGCGCCACGCCGACAAGGCTCTGCAGTAACGTGTCGTGGAGTTCGCGGCTGAGTCGTACTCGTTCGCCGAGAACCAACGCAAACTGGCGGCGAAGTTGTCGCACGCGGATCTGCCACGCGCCGAGCGTCAGGCCAGTCACGCCCAGCGCCACCAGACCGAAGAACCACAACGTCTGGCTGAATCGCGGATGTTCGGTAAAGGACCAGGTCGCCTCGCTCTCGGACCAGCGACCATCGTCTTGACTCACCGCGACGCGAAATGTGTAGTCGCCGGGCGGGAGGCTTGTGTAGAGCGCTTCGCGGCGCGTGCCGGCATCGATCCAATCAGTGTCGAATCCGTCGAGGCGATAGCGGAACCGCGTCTTGAGGGGAGAGGTCAGTTCGGGCGCCGTGTAGTCGATTTCGAGCTTCGAGGTGCCGGGTCGCAGTTCGTTGGTCACGACCAGTACGTCGTCGGCGCGAACCTCATCGATAGCGACCAGTGTGGCGGGTCGACGCGGACTCAGACGCCGCGGGTCGGCCACCGAGATGCCGCGACTCGTGACGAACCACAGCGTGCCGTCGGCCGCGCGAACCGCGTTGCGGTCGCCAAGCGTCACAGGGTATCCGGCGAGTCCGTCCGACGTGTCGTAGATTCGGAAACGGACAACGTAGGGATGCGACCGTTGGGCCGTGTCGAACTCGGCTGGGTCGAGACGAAGAATGCCGCTGGATGTGGCAAGCCAGAGGTCGTGGCGATCGTCCTGCGCCATCGAGTAGACGCCGCTGGCGGGCAGGCCATTGGCGACTCCGATCATGACGAAGTGATCGCCCTGCAGTCGGCTCAGTCCGTCGGCGCCGCACGTCCAGATGGTGCCCTCATCGTCCTCGAAGAGGTCGTAGTGAAGGCCGGACCCGAGTCCTGTGTCGCCAAAGGTACGGAAGCGCCCGTCGGTGGCAAGCACGCCGACCTTCGTGCCGCCGTAAATCACCCACAATTGACCGCTGCGATCGACCAGAGCCGCGTTCGTGCGAAGGCCAGCAAGCTCGGGCAGCTGACGACCGGAGCGGAACTTACCACCATCAGTCTCGAGGACTTCACCCTCTGACGTAATGACCCACGCCTCGCCGCGCTCATCGGTGGCCAGCGCGTCGATCGTGATTGGCTTGCCAGGGTGGGGCGGTGAGAGCGGTGTGGCGGTGTTTCCGCTCACGCGATAGAGCGCATTCGCCGTAGACACCCAGAGGCCACCCGCCTTCGACCCTCGAACCGCCGTCGCGCCCCGCAACGGAATGCGCGAGTCGGCCACCTGCGAGCCCTTCGTGCCCGGGACCAGCGCGACAAGGCCGTCGGCCGTCCCGACCCACACGCGTCCATCGATCGATGTGTCGAGCGTGTTGACGACGCCCAGATCGGTCAACGGCGTGACGCGGTGCGGCACCAGCCGATCGACTCCGTCAGTCGTTCCCGCCCAGATGTTGCCTTCTCTATCCTCGAAAACCGTGCGGACCGCGTCGCTCGATAGGCCGGTGAGCACTGTCGCGCGTTCCACGGCCAGCGTGCCTCGAGTGGTCGCTGGATCGTCTACCCGCCAGAGACCCTGTCCAATCGTGGCCACCCACAACTGACCCTGGCGGTCGTGGAGCGCGCGGTAGCCGCGACCTGCGTCACGACCTCGGTATGTCGGACCTGCACCCAACGCACGAAACCCGATCAGGCCATCGGTCGCCCACACACGCCCCTTCGGGTCCTGGCTCAAGCTAATCGTACGCAGCGGATCGGCCGTGGCCTCGATCAACGAAAAGGTGCCTTCGTTTGCCCGATCGCGCCGGAACAGCCCGTCGGGAGTGCTGGCCCAGAGCCTCCCTTCGCGATCGAGGAAGCCGGTGATGGGCCCCTCGCTGGTCAGTCCATCGGCGGCGCCGACTCGACTCCATCGGTCGTTGGCAAACCGGAACAGACCGATCGAGGACGAGACCCATATCTCCCCCGTGGGGCCCTCAGCAATCGCGCTGACCACCCCGGTGAAATCCGGACTTGCGGTGTCGATATACGAGGTGACCGTGCGATTGTCGATGCGGGCGAGTCCGCCGCTGCCGGCGAAGCCGACCCACAGCGTACCTTGCGGCGTTACGAGGAGCGCGCGCACCGGCAGGCGCGGCAGGGGCTGGCCGCCCAGCGCTTCCCAGCTGGCGAAGCGGACCCCGTCGAATCGTACGAGCGCAGAGTCGGTGCCGAGCCAGAGGAACCCGTTGGCGTCCTGCGCGATGGCCCAGACAGGTCCCACGAGGCCGTCCTTCCGGCTCCACGATGTGAACGTGTAGCCCGTGAGCACGGCGCGCAAATCCACAGCGCTGGCAGAACTCGCGAGGACGACGAGACACGCCAGGGCGAGCAGCGGGCGCCGGAAGGGCTGAAGCAGGGGCGACACTGATCAGCGCCTCGGCGCGGCGGCCGTCCACACACATGCCGTGCGGACCGTCAGGGTGGTCATGGCGCTCCTATGATAGCGACACGATGTGGCAGGAGTGCGTCTTCAGCACGATCCAGACGGGCATCCCGGCGTGAAGACCGAGGGTCTCGACTGCGCCCGTCGTCAGGTGCACAGTGAAGCGCTCGCCTGCGAGCACGGTGGCGATAACCCTCGCGCCTTCGGTCGCCAGGCTGAGCAGCGTTCCAGGGAGCTGGTTGCGCGCGCTCAGACCCCGCGGGGCTTCGGTCGCCAGGAGGATGTCGCCAGCTCGAACCGCAATCCGCAGCGATGCGCCGACGTCGGAGACGCCGAGTGGCACTTCGAGATCGGTCCGACTGTCGCCAAGCGCACACTGCATCACGCCGCGGTCTGGCCGGCGCGAGACCACGACGGCTGGGAAGACGTTCTCGAAGCCTGCGAGTTGCGCAATGGTTTCGTGAGCGGGAAGGTTGATCACCTCGTGTGGGGTTCCTGACGCAAGGATGCGACCGTCGTTCAGCACGACGACGCGCTCGCCGAGCGCGAAGACCTCCCGGTGCGCATGGGTGACGTAGAGCACCGGAATCTTGTGCGCGGCGTTCCACGACCGAAGATCGTCGATGATGCGCGACTGCGTGGCGTGGTCGAGCGCGGAGAGAGGCTCGTCGAGGAGCAGGAGCGTCGGGTCGGTGACAAGGGCCCGCGCCAACGCCACCCGTTGCCGTTCGCCGCCAGACAGCGCGCCGGGCTTGCGGTCGAGCAAGGTGTCGATGTGGAAGCGTCGCGCGATGTCGTCGACAAGCGCGTGCTGCTCGTTCTTCGACGCACCCCGCAGGCCGTACATCAGGTTTTGCCGCGCACTCAAATGGGGGAAGAGTGCGAGGTGCTGAAACACGTACCCGACCTGTCGTTGCTGCGGCGGAAGGTTCACGCCAGCGTCCGTGTCGAAGAGCACGCGGTCGCCCACGGCAATGCGCCCCGCGTCAGGTGTCGTCAGGCCCGCGATGGCTCGAAGCAGTGTGGACTTTCCGGAGCCCGACGCTCCGAAGAGGATGGTGATGCCGGGCGGCGCCACGAGCGACGTATCGAGCGCGAATTGAGGCGAGAGGCGCGTACGAACCGACGCGGTCAGGGTCATGGCGTGGCGGACACCGCCCACGGCCTTCGCAGGAGGCCGTAGACCGTTGCCAATGCCAGCAAGGAGAACCCGAGCAGCAGCAACGCGGTGCGATTCGCGGCGTCGAACTGGAAACTCTGCACCTGGTCGTACACCGAGAGCGAGACCGTGCGAGTGACTCCTGGGATGTTGCCGCCAACCATGAGCACGACGCCGAACTCTCCCAGCGTGTGCGCGAACCCGAGCACGGCGGCCGCGAGGATCCCGTCGCGCGAGAGGGGAAGGATCACGCGAAGAAACGTCTCCAGGCCCGAACGCCCAAGCGTCGCTGACGCTTCGAGCAGCGTGCGGTCGACCTGCCCAAACGCCACAGCGATTGGCTGCACTACAAACGGCAGGCTGTAGAGGAGCGACGCCAGAACCAGCGCGTCGAACGTGAAGGCGAGTGGGTGCCCCGTGATCGCCGCCCACGCGCGGCCAAGGACACTGTTCGATCCCATCGCCACGAGCAGATAGAAACCGAGAACGGTCGGAGGCAGCACGAGCGGAAGTGCGACAACGGCCTCGACCAGGAAGCTCCAGCGGCGCCGGCGGAACGTGAGCCACCAGGCGAGTGGCACGCCCGTGACGAGCAGGATCGATACGACAACGACGGCCAGTCGCACGCTGAGTCTGATGGCTTGCCAGTCGATGCCGTCGTTCAACGCGGTGCTCCAAATCCGGCGTTCAGCAAAAGCGTCGCGATGTCCGGCGTCGTCAGGAACGCGAGCAACCGCCGAGCCTGCTCGGCGCGCGATGTGCCTCGAATAACCACACCGGCCTGGCGGATGGGGGAGAAGGCGTCGACAGGAATCTCGACCGCCGCACCGACGCTTCGCATGGCAGGGGCCATGGTAAGCGACAGCGCGATGATCGCGGCGTCGGCGTTGCCCGTCTGCGCGAACTGTGCGGCTTGCGAGACGTTTTCGCCCATGACAATGCGCGTACGAAGCTGTTCGTACAGACCCGCGCGTTGCAGAGCCTCAACAGCCGCTCGGCCGTAGGGCGCATGCAAGGGGTTCGCGATCGAGAGACTGCGAACGCGTGGACCTGTGAGCGCGACCAACCCGCGCCTGGTGTCGATGCCGCGATCGGTTCTCGTCCAGACCGCCAGCCGTCCCGTCGCGTAGGGCACAACCGTGGCTCCGTCGGCATGACCGGACGTGACGAGCGCCGTGATGTACGCATCATCCGCCGAAAGGAAGACGTCGAACGGCGCCTTGTTCTGGATCTGAGTGACGAACTGTCCTGATGAACCGTACGAGATGCGAACCGGCACGCGTTCGGCCTGCTGGAATCGCTCGGCGATGACGGGCAGCACGGTTTGAAGATCGGAGGCCGCGGCTACGGTCAACTGCGCGTGGGCGGACGACACGGCACACGCAGAGAAGTAGATCGTCCAGGCCGCGAAACGCCAGGCAAACATGTCCGCAATTATAAACCTCGAATCAAGTCGACTTAGGTCGGATTATCGTGCGGTTTGAACCGGTCCAGTGGCCCGCCTGTGAGCGCTGAGAAACGGGGGCTTGTTGTGCGTCAGTCCTCCGCGTCCGAGTCGACGCCGAGGGACGAACCCGCCGTGAGCTATCATCATCGGGTGCGTGGACATCGCGTCGCCGCCGTCGTGCTGTTGCTGGGATTGTTCGCCGGAACACTGTTCGACCGGTGTCTCTTCGCGTGCGAGCACGACACCACGAACACGGCGTCAACGGCCAGTTGTCATCACGACGCCGCCGCCTCCGACGATCTGAGTATTCACGGCGTCGCGCTTTGTGATCACGATCACCAGGCCCTTCTGGCCGACGCCTGGACTGACGTGCGCAGTGGCACGCGCCACGACTTCGGTCCGGCACTGGCCGTTGTGCCAGCGATCGACGCGAGCTCGCTACAAACCGTCGGCCCGACCGAGCCCTCCGGCAGCACGCTGTTCGCGCTGACCACGGTTCCCGCCCACCGTCAACTTCGTCTGTAGACACTCATCTTCTCGGTTCAGCGTCGCGCTGGGTGCGGCGCATGGGTCAGACGCAGCGAGTGCTGTCCGCCACCCTCGCTGGGTGCCGGCAGGACGCTCGTGTCGGTCATGAGGAATGAGTCGATGAAATCTGGAAAGTGCACGGCACTGTTGGCGATAGCTGTCGCCGCGGTGATGGCGTCGCCTGTATTCGCACAGGGCCAACAGCCGAAGGATCAGCCCGTCGAGCGCGTCCACGACATGGAACACATGGACATGCCTGGTCCGGGCCAGTGGCATCTGATGCAGGACGGCAGCATTTCGGTGATGGCCAACCATCAGGGTGGCAGCCGGGGCGGCGACGAGGTGAAGATTCCCAATTGGTGGATGGCCATGGCGACCAGGAGCGGCGTACGAGGAACGCTCACGCTCACAGGCATGCTCAGTCTTGACCCGGCCACTGTCGGCGCGAAGGGCTATCGCGAACTGTTCCAGGTTGGTGAGGCGCTGGACGGACGACCAATCACAGACCATCAGCATCCGCACGACTTCTGGATGCAACTCTCGGCGGCGTGGCGGATCCCGATGGGGAACAGCACGTCTTTGACGATCTCGGGCGGGCCTGCTGGCGAACCTGCCCTGGGGCCGAACGCATTCATGCACAGGGCATCGGCGGCGGCTTTGCTACTCGCGCCACTGAGTCATCACACGTTCGATTCAACCCACGTGGCATTTGGTGTCGCGACGGTCGGCGTGGACCGTGGAAAGGTCGGTGTCGAAGCGTCTGTCTTCAACGGACGCGAGCCTGACCAGCGGCGCTGGAACTTCGATTTCGGCAAGATGGACTCGGTCTCGGCCCGCATCTGGTATCGGCCCACGGCCCACTGGGAGGCCCAGGTGTCGAGCGGACATCTCGTCGAACCCGAGCAGCTGTCACACGGGAATGTCGTTCGGTCGACGGCCTCGGCGTCGTACTTTCGCGGTGAAGCGGTGGGCCTGATGGCGGCGACAGTTGGCGTCGGCATGAACCGCACAGACGACGCGACGCGGCACGCAGTATTTGGCGAGGCGAGCAAGGCTTGGGGCCGCACGCTGGTGTCGACGCGGATAGAGTGGCTCGAGGTCGAGTCCGATCTGCTGATTTCTGGAGAGGTGCCGCATACGGCTGAAGGCGAAGGGCACAAAGCGGTTGTTGGCGCGGCGACGCTGGCGGCCATGCGAACCGTCGGGACTGTCAAGAAGATGAGCGCTGCCGTAGGCGCGAGCGCCACGGTGTTCCGCGTGCCTTCCAGTTTGCGCGAGACACATGGCAGCCGTCCGACGTCCTTTCAAGTCGTGCTCCAGCTTCGCCCGTTGGCCGGCTCAATGGGGCGCATGTGGAACACGCACATGGGTGGTCGGCCCATGGGCGCCGCGGAGCCGTGACGTGCTTGCACGTCGTCGGGATCTGAGAGATTTCGGGCATATCATCAACCGTACGAGTGCCGTCGTCTGAATTGCGCGCGGTGGTCGCGAACAAGAGATTGGTCTGAACGGGAGTGGTGTTGATGAAGCGACGCATGCTGGGACGAAGCGGTTTGCAAGTGTCGGCCATGGGGCTGGGTTGCATGGGGATGTCGCAGTCCTACGGGACCCCGGACGACACCGAGTCGCGGGCCACGCTGCTTCGCGCACTCGAAATCGGCATCACGCTGCTGGATACCGCGGATGCGTACGGGGGCGGCGAGAACGAGACGCTCGTTGGCAGCATGATTCGCGATCGGCGAAACGATGTCGTGCTTGCGACCAAGTTCGGCATTCTGCGAGATGCGACCGGAGTGCCGCGCGGCGTGGACGGATCGCCGGCGTACGCGAAACGCGCCTGCGACGCCAGCCTGCAGCGTCTCGGTGTGGACGTGATCGACCTCTACTACCTGCATCGAGTGGATGCGAACGTGCCAATCGAAGACTCCGTTGGCGCCATGTCCGAACTCGTGCAGGCCGGCAAGGTTCGGCACCTCGGCCTGTCCGAGGCCTCGGTCGATTCTTTGCGGCGCGCGAGCAAGGTACATCCCATCACCGCGCTGCAGAGTGAATACTCGCTCTGGAACCGCGAGCCGGAGCTGGACGTCATTCCTGTCTGCCGCGAACTTGGCATCGGCTTCGTCCCGTTCAGCCCGCTCGGGCGTGGCTTTCTGTCGGGCACTGTGACAGCGACCGACAACCTTCCGGCCGACGACTTTCGACGGATTCTGCCGCGCTTCAAAGGCGAGGCGTTCGAGCAGAATCTTGCGCTTGTGCGAGCGCTCGAGACCTTGGCCGAGCAGCGGCACTGCACGACGTCGCAGCTCGCGCTGGCGTGGATTCTGGCCAAGGGCGACGACATCGTGCCGATCCCTGGAACGAAGAGGCGCACCTATCTCGAAAGCAACGCGGCGGCGGCCGATATCGTGTTATCGCAGGACGAGGTCGCCGCGCTGGACGCGGCGTTCCCAGTTGGTGCGGCCGCAGGCGCTCGATATCCAGCCGACGTCATGAAGTTTGTGGATCCAAAGCAGTCCTAGGAGAACCTGGCCGGCCTTGAAGGGGACACGACATGGACGCAGACAGCCCCGTACGCCGCGCACGCACGGCCCGAGCGGGCGGAGGACCGGGCCTGCTGCGTAACCGCAGGCGTGGCTGGACGGCCGCCCTGGTGCTCGTTCTGCTGGTGGGACTTGTGTCGGTCGCGACGGCACAGCGCCGCCGATTCTTCTACGGGTGGGACGAGACCGTGAAGAACGTGCCTTACGACGGCCGCTTCACCTTCGCGCGAGTGCGATACACACCGGCGCCAGGCGGTAACTGGGCCGGAGGACGTCCGTCGTGGGTGCACGGCTATCCGCTGGCCGAGCAGAACCTGATGCGGATCATGAAAGAGGTGTCGCTGCTCGATGCGCACATCGACGACATGAACGTCGTCACGCTGGACGACCCCGAGCTGTTCAAATACCCGGTCGCCTACATCATCGAGGTGGGCTGGTGGACGATGAACGACACCGAAGTCTCGGGTCTGCGAGCGTACCTGCAAAAAGGTGGCTTCCTGATCGTGGACGACTTCAAGGTCGAGGGGTGGCGCGGCTTGCCGGGCGGCGGATGGCAACCCTTCGAGGACAATGTCAGACGCGTGCTGCCCGGTGTGCAGTTCTTCGACATGAGTGCCGCCGATCCCATCTTCCACTCGTTCTTCGAGATCACGACGCTCGACAACTTCCCGCAGGCGTACACCTCAGGCAAAGCGGTGTTTCGCGGCGTTTACGAAGACAACGATCCGAAGAAGCGCCTGTTGATGATCATCAACTACAACACGGACGTGTCTCAGTACTGGGAGTGGTCGGGGCGGGGCTTTCGGCCATTCGACGACACCAACGAAGCGTACAAGCTTGCGGTCAACTACTTGATCTACGGATTGACGCACTAGCGCGCGTCTCGAATCGGTGTCTTGCGCGGTCCGTAGAGCTGGTTGCAAAAATGACTAAAAGCTCCACCACAGAGGACACAGCGCGGAACCGAGAACACGGAGAATTCGAGCCAAATGAGCCGTGTCTTCCGCTCGTCTCCGTGGCCTCCGTGGTAGTGCTTTAGTTGTGAAACGCGCGTGGGCCTGCCTGTCGCCTACTTGGCGCCGTCCTTCAGATAGGCGACCAGCGGCGGCACTGAACGCGCCGGGTCTTCGAGAAACGGCACGTGACCGAGGCCTGGGAGCAACTCGAGCTTGCCGTTGCCGTTCGGGATCGTCGCGGCAAGATACTTCATGCGCTCCTGGAAGTTGGCTGGTGTTCCAGCGAGGAAGTCGTCGGCGCCGCCGTAGACGAACGTGGGCGCCTTGATATGCGACCAGTCGTAGACGACCGGGTCGAGATACTGCACGTTGGAGAGCAGTGTCTGCACCATGGCCAGCCGCGGCCAGTCTGACCCAAGCGTCCATCCGTAGCGAATACGCGTGAACGATTCGAAGGTGCTGTTCCACGCAGACGGATTGTGTGCGACGTAGCGCATCAAGGCACCGCGAACGCTCTGATAGGTTGACGCGAGGTTCTGCTTGTAGGGCTCGTCGACGCCGCCAAACGGACGGTCGAAGCGACCGTCTGTCAGCCCGATCGGGTTGAAGATCACCAGGCGCTCGGTGACCGACGGAAACTGCGTTGCGAAGCGCGCAGCCAGCATGCCGCCCATCGAGTGGCCCACGATCATCGCCTTGTCGATGTTGAGGCTCTGCAGAATCGCGCGGGTGTTGCGCGCCATGTCCGTGAAGTTATAGGGAATGATCGGCTTCGACGAGCGTCCGTACCCGATCTGGTCCGGCACGACCACCCGAAATCCCTCCTTCTTCAGGGCGTCGATGATGACACCGAAGTAGAACCCGGCGAAGTTGTTGCCGTGGAGGAGCACGACCGTGTGTCCGTTCGGCGTACCTTGCGGCGGCACGTCCATGTAAGCGATACGAAGGTCCTGACCGTACAGCGAGATCGGTAGATACGACGTCGGGTAGGGATACGGGCACTCTTCGCAGGTGATGCTCGTCGGCTTGACATCGGTCGGAGTGGGCACAGGCGGCGCCTGGCCGCCGCGACCCTGTGCGGCGGCGAGCGCGGGCACGAATGCGGTAGCGAGCACGGACAGAAATAGGACTGGCGTCTTCATCATGGCCGAGCAGTGTACCGCAGGCCGCCTGTCCAGCACACCACGGACGTGCGGGCGCCAGTGTGGGCTCCACCCAGTCGTATTACGGCTCGTACACTTCCATGATCAGGACCGCGTTCATCCCTCCGAAGCCGAACGAGTTCGACAGGGCGGCTCTCATTGACACGTGTCTCGCGGCACCGCGTACGTAGTCGAGGTCGCACTGCGGGTCGGGATGTTCGAGATGGGCCGTTGGCGGCACGGTGGCACGGGTGAGCGCCAGCGTCGTCGCGACCGCTTCGAGAGCGCCCGCAGCGCCAAGCAGATGTCCATGCAGCGCCTTGGTCGAGGACACACAGAGCGACCGGGCGTGCTCGCCGAAGGCATCCTTGATGGCGTTGGTTTCGACGATGTCGCCGAGGGGTGTGGCAGTGCCGTGTGCGTTGATGTATCCGATGTGCTGTGGGTCCATGCTGGCGTCGTCAAGCGCTTGCCTCATCGCGCGGGCCTGGCCGACGCCGTCTGG
>JBEBGB010000625.1:0-3238 GCA_040081675.1 Vicinamibacterales bacterium | reverse complement strand
GAGCCGGCGGCGCGGCAGTCACTCAGCATGCTCGAGTCGAACCGCCTGGCGGAGCCAAGCGCGATGACGCTCGCGCTCGTGTCGATCTGTCTGCGCCTCTACGGTCTCTCGACCGACGCGGTGGACGATCGTCTCGTCGAGGTCGTCGCTCGAAGCGAAGAGATGGGAAATCTCCAGGTGGTGGCGATGGCGATGTACGCGCTATCCGGGGACCGGCACCAAGGAGGCGCCTTCCGTGTCGCGCAATGACCGTCGAGAGATCGACGGCCCGCTCAGTGCGTCGAGTCCATCGCGCCGCCGTTTCCTGCAGGCGTTGCCACTGGCTGCCCTCGCTGCTGCGGCGTGCAACCGCCCACCGTATCGTCGCGAAGACTTCAGTGTTCCGGCACGCTCGGCGGTTACGCTGCTGTCTGCCGAGACCTATGACGGCGACCTTGCCGACGTCGTGCTGCGGGGCCTGTCGACGCTCGGCCAGGATGTGCGCGGTAAGCGGGTCTTCCTGAAACCAAACATGGTGGAGTACTGGCGCGACAAGGCCGTGAATACCGATACGCGCCTGGTTGCAGCAACCGCCGACGCCATGCTCGAGGCCGGCGCGCGCGAGGTTGTCATTGGCGAAGGGCCTGGCCATCGTCGCGATATCGAGTACCTGCTCGAAGGCACGGGTATGCGAGACGTCATCAAGGACATGCGCGTCCGCTTCGTCGATCTCAATCACGACGATGTGAGGAGAGTGACGCTGAAGTGCAACTATTCTGGGATGAACTCGGTCTGGCTCCCCGTGGAACTGCTGCAGTCGGACTACATCGTTTCCATGCCCAAGCTGAAGACCCATCACCTGGCCGGCATGACTGCCAGCATGAAGAATCTCTTTGGTGTCATGCCTGGGGCTGTGTACGGCTGGCCAAAAAACCTGCTTCACTTTCACGGAATCGACCAGTCGATCATCGACCTCACCGCCACGGTCCGGCCGCAGTTGGCCATTGTCGATGCTGTGGTCGCAATGGAGGGCGACGGTCCAATCATGGGTCGACCGCGGCAGGTCGGCTTCATTGGGATGGGCACCGACCTCGTCGCACTGGATGCGACGTGCGCGAGGGTCATGGGTCTTGACCCGAACAAGCTGCCGTATCTCTCGGTTGCCGGCGAATTCATGGGCAACACCGACGTGTTGACGATCGAGCACAGAGGCGAGCGGTTGCAGCGATATGGAACGCAGTTCGACGTCATCGAGCCCATGAAGAAACTGCGGATCTGACCGGCGGCCTCGCGATGCCGACCGACTTGCCCGGCAACGGCCTCTCTCGGCGACAGCACCGGATCATCCGCGCACATCTCGCGTTCATACCGGTGTACGTGTGGCTGCTGTACGTGTGGCCCGTCTTCTTCACGCAGCTGCCCACTCGCGCGACCGCTGACCAGCCGCATCTCGTGAGGGACTTCCTGCACTTCTACGTGCAAGGTGAACTCACGCGTCAGCGCGACGCACACGCGCTGTACGACATCGACGCGATGGCGGCCGCCGCCGAACGCGTGCTGCCAGGCGTGCCAAAGAACATCTTTCCGCCCGTGTACGGTCCGCAGGTCGGGTTGTTCTTCGCTCCGCTCTCGCGACTCGACTATCTGCCGGCCTTATATCTGTGGCTCGCGCTGACGTTGGTGGGTACCGCAGCGTCTGTGTACTTGGTCTGGCGAAGCAGTGAGGTGCTCCGCCGCCACACGTGGCAAGTCGCGGCGCTCGCGCTCGGAGCGCCGGGCTTGCACTTCGCCTTGTCGTTCGGTCAAGCCTCGGTTCTCGGTCTGGTCTGCTTCACGTGGCTATGGTTGGCGCTACGGAGTAAACACCACGTTGTCGCGGGCCTGGCCGTCGGCGCGCTTGCGTACAAACCGCAGCTCGGGATTGTCCTGGCGTGCGTCTTTGTGATGAGGCGCGAGTGGCGCATCGTATCCGGCGCGGCGGTGGGCGTCGTGCTCCAATTGCTGGCCGCCTGGGCGTATTGGGGCGCGTCCATTTTTCAAGGGTATCTGCGAGCGCTGGCGAGTCTGCCAGGAGTGTTTGATGCGATGGAGCCTGACAAAGATCTGGCCTATTCGCTCCGTGCACTTTTCATCGCCCTGCACTGTTCGCCGGCCGTTGCGCTCTCGCTGAGTCTCGTGTCGTCGGTCGTCGTCGTGGCATTCGCGGTGGTCGCGTGGCGTCCCCAGGGTGCGTTGTCGCTTCGCTACGCAGGCGTGGTCCTCGCCACGTTGCTTGTCAATCCACATCTGTACGGCTACGACCTGCTCTTGGCGTTGCCCGCAATGCTGCTGGCGGGAGCCTGGGCCTGGGAGCAGGGGGAGCGTCTCCGGTTTGTCTCCACCCTCCTCGTGTACGCGGCGCCAATCGTGACGTTCGTCGTGCCCGGACCTCCGCTGCTAACGCCCCTGGCGCTGGCGGGCGCGACAGCATGGACGCTGGGGCAGTCGTTCCTACCTCGAAGCGAACCACACCAAGTCAGATAATCCGCGGATTTACCGTACTAAATCGGCACTTTCTGGCATTCTGTTGACACATTTTGCTCGCAACGGCACCGCTCATCATCTATAAGTCATTTATAGTCAACATTTTAATAGATTAGACGGCACCATAAGCTCTGCGGTATCAGTCTTGCTGCTAGTCAAGCTGGTCAATTGCCGATGCACGTGGTGGCTCGGCTTTGACGGCTCTGTCACTCGTCATAGGACGAAGCCGGCCGAAATCCCGGTTATGTTGACCTGCAGGAGATGCGATATGAAGCTGGTTGTCTTGCGACTATTCACCGACACCGACGGCCAGGACCTGATCGAGTACGCGTTGCTTGCCGCGCTCATCGGACTGGCCGCGACAACCGCTATGCAGACCCTGGGCGGTGCAATCAACAGCAAATTCGATAGCGCCAGCTCGCAGCTGGGAACCTAGCGCTTCGGACGCTCTGAAGGTCGACCGGCCGGAGGAGTCATTTCGTCCGGTCCACGCGCAGACAGGCCTGAGAAGTCAGGGATTACCGGTGAAGTCAGACTTCATGTCGCCCTACTCGTCGACTAAATCCTGACGAATAGCAGGCCGAAATCACCCGCCATATCGAAAATCGCCCGAATACACGAGCTTAACGAGGTAGCGTACCGTCTCTCGCGTTAGAGGTACGGCAATTGCTCCTACAAGCTCATCATGAAGTTGCGTTCGATGAAAGTCGGTCCAAACGCGTCGGTCTTCATGCTA
>JBEBGB010000104.1:0-12171 GCA_040081675.1 Vicinamibacterales bacterium | reverse complement strand
CGTGGGAGCGGGCGATGTCGTGGCGCGTCTGAGGCCTGAGTCGCCGTCGCTGCTCGACACACGGAGTCGAGCCGAGGCTCAGGCGACGCTCGAGAGTGCGCGTGCGACCGTTGGCCGTGCTCGAGCCGACGAGCAACGCGCTCGCGCAGCACTCGCCCAGGCGCAACGCGAGCTCGCTCGTGTGCGGACCCTCGTTGCCGAGAGTCTGGGGACGGCGCAGCAACTCGAATCGCGCGAAGCCGACGTGAGAGCTGCGGAAGAGCAGGTGAATGCGGCGGTATTCGCCTCGAGAGCCGCAGCGTCAGACGTGGAACGTGCGCAAGTCCGTCTTGCGCCGCCGACCGCGCGTGAGACCGATGGCGGGGTTGTGGCGATTACGTCACCCGTTGCGGGTGTGGTGCTGAAACGCGTTCGCGAGAGCGAGAGCATCGTGTCGGCCGGCGAGCCGCTGCTGGAGATTGGCGACCCGCACCAGCTGGAGATCGTTGTGGACCTTCTTTCCGTTGATGCGGTGCGTGTGCCAGTTGGTGCTCGCGTGCTGATCGAAGAATGGGGCGGCGATCATCCCATCGAAGCGAAGGTTCGACGGATCGAGCCGTCGGGATTCACGAAGATCTCGGCGCTCGGTGTGGAGGAGCAGCGCGTCAACGTCATTCTCGAGTTCACCGATCCGGGCGCAGCGTCGCGTGCGCTCGGCGATGGCTACCGTGTGCAGGCCCGCACAATCCTCTGGGAGTCGCACGATGTGCTGAAGGTGCCGACCGGAGCGCTTGTCCGCGCCGGTGAGGCATGGGCGGTGTATGTCGTGAAGGATGGTCGCGCGCAGCGAGTTCCGGTCGTGCTCGGGCACCAGAACGGTCAAGAGGCCGAAGTGATGTCTGGAGTGGACGGCGGAACAACGGTCATCCTGCACCCGGCCGATGCCATCGTGGACGGCGTGAAGGTTGAGCCTCGCGCCGCGAACTGACGTCGGGTGCCCTCATTCTCCCCTCAGCCCATGAGAACTTCGGCGAAACCTCGCCGAAGCCTTGGCGCAGGCGGGTTGAGCCTCGAGCCGCGAACTGACAGGTGTCGTGCGCTTCGTGATTGCCGGCTACCGTCTGGGCTTGCGACCGACGACATCGAGGACGCACGGCGCGATGAGCAGCGACGCCGGATTTCTGCCCGCCACAAGCCATTGACGCTTCAGCCGCGCGGCCTTCGCTGCGGTGAACGCAGGCGAGTGCTCGAGTCGCGGCAGGACGGACATCACGTAGTTGGTGACCCAGTTCCAGGTGGGTGAGCCGGGGTGTCCCTCTTTCGTCGTTTGCTCGAGATCAGTCACGCGCAAGCCGGCGGACTGCATCATCGCCGGCACTCGGACGCCGATGCTGACGTTCCCTCCTTGCGACGCAAAGAACGCGCGGTCTGCAGTAATGAAGTCGTCCCAGTCGTCAGGTCGAGGAACGAGCATGAACGTGTCCCGGTGATAGTCCTGGATGGCCAACCGTCCACCTGGCTTGAGTGCACGGACCAGCAGCCTCACGTGGGCCGCTGGATCGGGAAGAAACAGGAACACCCACCGCGCGAAGATGAGGTCGTAGCTGTTGGCCGGCAGATCGGCGTCGACCAGATCGGAAAAGAAGATGCGGCTCGGACCGAGGCGGTCGCGCCGCGCGAGCTTCTCCACCTGCGCCGCAAACGGCGCTGAGCGTTCCACCGCGTCAATGGTTCCACCGACACGCCGCCGAAGCTCCATGTGCAGCGAGCCCTGGCCGGGTCCAACTTCGAGCACCTTCCAACCGCGTTTCACGCCGAGTCGATCGAATAGCGCGTGGGACACCGGATCCCACAGCCGCGCCTGTGCGCGCAGGCGCGCCGCTTCCCGAGCGTGGTCGCCCAGGACGTACTCGAATGTTGTCTTGCGCATGCGGCGGACATTGTATGCGGACCTTGCCCCCTCTCCGTTGACAATGCTCCTCGCCGGGACGTATAACCCGAGACAGTATCGGTGAGCGTCGGCCGCGTGCAGGCACGACGCGCCAATCGCCAAATGACGCGCTCGCCGATCCACCAATTGGGCGAGTTCACAGTGAGGGATTACATGCGCAAGCTCGCAGCCAGCCTGTCCGTCGCCGCATTCGTCCTGGCGCTCGGTGCGCCCGCATTCGCGAAGACTGCAACCGTCAAGGGGCAACTCGTCGACCAGGAGTGCTACTTGATGGAGAAGAAGGTCGACTCCGACAAGGCGTGCGCCGTGTCGTGCGCGAAGGAAGGCAAGCCGGTCGCGCTGCTGACAGCCGACGGCAAGGTCTATGAAGTCGCTGGCGGTCTCGCGGCCAACAAGAACGCCAAGCTCGTCGACCACATGCTCCACACCGTCGAGATCACCGGCGACGTCCTCGAGAAGGGCGGCAAGCTGTCTATCGCCGCCGACTCGCTCACGATGAGCAAGTAGCTCGACCGTCGACACCGAATCCAGGCCTCGCGAGGTTTCAGCAACTTCGCGGGGCTTTTTTCTTGACGTGATTGTACTAATGAACTAGTACTATCACTCAATGCCGATCGTCGAGCTCGACCCTCGCGACCCGACGCCCATCTACGCGCAGCTCGATCGCGCGCTGCGGGCGGCGATTGCGTCGGGCCGGCTCTCGATTGGCGATCAGCTCCCCACCGTGCGTCAGCTCGCCGTCGAGCTCCGAGTCAACGCCAACACCATCGCGCGCGTCTACCTGGACCTCGAACGGGCAGGTGTCATCGAAACGCGCCGCGGAGTCGGGAGCTTCATCCGTGCGTCAGCAGCCGCAGCCCGGCCTGCGCGCGAACACCAGCGCCGCCTTCGTGCGCTCGCCACTCACATCGCTGCCGACGCCGCCGCGCACGGCTTCACGATCGACGAACTCGTTCAGCAACTCACCAACCTCGGAAAGGACTGAGACCGATGACCCAGATCAACGGCGTGCAGCATCGCGAGTTCAAGGGCCGGCCGCCCAACGTCGTCGCGCTCGCGTTCATGCTGATTCCAACCTTGGTCGGAGTCGCCCTGTCAGTTGCGACCAGGCGGCCCGGTTTCGCGATTGCCGGGCTGATCCTCGGTGTCGTCCTGATTCAGTCACCCAAGGTGGCGCAGCAATGGGAGCGTGCCACCGTGCTGCGGCTGGGTCGCTTCATTGGCCTGCGAGGGCCGGGGTTGTTCTTTGTCGTGCCGTTTGTCGATGCCGTGGCGACCTGGATCGACCAGCGCACCATTACCACGAGCTTCGCCGCGGAGCAGACGCTGACCTCGGACACCGTGCCCGTCAATGTGGACGCGGTCTTGTTCTGGATGGTGCATGACGCCCAGAAGGCCGCGCTCGAGGTGCAGGACTACACGCAAGCGGTCAGCTGGGCGGCGCAGACGGCACTGCGCGACATCATCGGTCGCACCACGCTGACGGACCTTCTGCGCGGACGCGAACGCATCGAAGCCGACCTGCAACAGCTCATCGATCAGCGATCGAACCCTTGGGGCGCGACCGTCTCGTCGGTTGAGATGCGCGACATCGTCATTCCACTGGCTCTGCAGGATGCCATGTCGCGTGAAGCGCAGGCGGCGCGAGAGAAGCAGGCGCGAATCATTCTGGGCGAAGCGGAGCTGGCGATCGCGCACTCGTTCTCCGAGGCGGCGAAGGAGTACCACAACAACCCCACCGCGTTGCATCTTCGCGCCATGAACATGCTCTACGAAGGGCTGAAGGAGAAGGGCGCGCTCATGCTCATTCCGAGCAGCGCCGTCGAGTCGATGGGCATGGGTGGGTTGATGGGCGCGGCAGCACTGCAGCAACAGTTGCTTGCCGGCGCGAACATGCCGGGTACCGGATCAGCACCAGCTCAGTCCTAGCCGACACGCTCGTCGGTCCGACGCGAGCTTCGCTAGATCTCGAATGGAGGAATCGCCGTGACGCTGCCTCAGCGCGACGTCGTCGATCGCCCGCTCAATCTGTTGCTGTCCGCGCTGGCCATTCTCGGCGCGGTACTGTGCCTCGTGGGCTGGTACCGCTGGGCGGCCTAGCGCGCTGTCGAATCGAGGCCGCGTTCGGTACTACGGCAGAACAGAGTAGTCGGTCAGGACGAACTGCGCTGTTCCGGTGGCGCGGTTCACGAACACGCCGTGTCCGAAGAAGCAGCCGCCACCGAAGGTGACGCCGAGGCTCGTGACGTTGGCGAGCGCGTCCGCGAATGCGGCGCTCGTCGCGGCGTCCTGGTTGCCGCGCTTGCCGTAGACCGACATCCATCGATCGGCGGTGGCTGGAATGACCAGCGTGGTCGAACCTGACGCGAGGATCGCCGAGTCAGGGTCTGCCCACCACCGCCCAAACTCGCCGGCCCAGTCGTTGTGCGCCTGCAGGAACGGCCGCACGTTGGCGGTGCCGGGGCAGGTGTTGATTGCCTCGGTCTGATAGTTGAACACCGGAGCACCAGTGGTCTTCACCGTGAAGCTCACCGAGATGCGCCCGGCCAACACACGCGGCGGACTCGTGTTGTACAGGTATCCGGCCGAACCTGCTCCCGCGTCATAGCCGAAGTCGAACGCAAGCCCGCCGTCGCTCTCGGCATAAATCCGAGGAGCGGGATTGAAGATCGCCCACGAACCCGGCGCGAGCGAGAGGCCGGTCGTCTGAGGGGAGGTTGGAGACGTCGAGGACCCACCAGAACTGACACTCGACGCCGACACGGGAGTGGCGACCTGACGACACCCGGCCACCGCAAGCCCGCCTAGCAGGAGGATCAAACCGGTTGTCCGCCTCATCCACCTAGCTTATCCGTAGCCGCCTCGCGCCGAACATTCAGCCGTCAGTCTTTCAACACCACCAACAGGTCGCGTGCCTCGACGGCGACGCCGGCCTCGACCGAGATCTCGCCGACCTTCGCGTCGCGTGGACTGTAGACCGCCGTCTCCATCTTCATCGCTTCGATGGAGAGCAGACGCTCGCCCTTCTTGACGGCTTGACCCGTGCGCACCGCGACAGACGACACCTTGCCGGGCATTGGCGCGGCAAGGTGCGCCGGGTTGTCCGGGTCGGCCTTCGGGTGTCGCTTCACCGTGGCCGACACCGACCGATCGGTCACGTTGACTGCGCGCGGCTGGCCATTCAATTCGAAGAAGACTGTGCGCGTCCCGTCCTCTTTCACTTCCCCCATCGTCAGGAACCTGACGATCAGCGTCTTGCCACGTTCGATCTCGATCGACGCTTCCTCGGCCGGCTGCAGTCCGTAGAAGAAGTTCGACGTCGGAATGGTGGACGTGTCGCCGTACAGCGCAACGTGCTTCTGGAAGTCGAGATAGACCTGGGGATAGAGCAGATAGGAGAGCACGTCCTCTGCGGACGGCTCGCGCTGCACCTTGGCGACAATCTCCTTCGCTGCCGCATCGAAGTCTGCCGGCGGCATCGACGCGCCCGGACGGCCGACGATGGCCTCGACGTGCGCCGACTTCAGCACGATCTGCTGGAACTCTGGCGGCCATCCACCAACCGGTTCGCCGAGCAGACCCTGCATCATCTCCACGACGCTGCGAGGGAAGCTCAGTGGAACCGTGGACTTCATCACATCGTCAGCCGAGAGCTTGTTCGTGACGAGGAAGAGTGCGAGATCTCCGACGACCTTGCTCGACGGCGTGACCTTCACGATGTCGCCTACGAGGCGGTTTGCCGTGGCGTACGCCTCGCACACCTCCGGCCACCGGTGCTCGAGACCGAGGCTCTTCGACTGCTGCCGCAGGTTGGTGTACTGGCCGCCTGGCATTTCGTGCTGATACACGTCCGGGCCGGGCGCCTTCAGCCCTTCTTCGAACGGGTAATACAGCTCGCGCACCGCCGCCCAGTAACGGCTCAAGTCGTCCAGCGCAGTCTGGTCGAGCCCAGTGTCCCTGTCCGTGTGCTTCAACGCAGCGACGATGCCATTGAGGCAGGGCTGACTGGTCATGCTGCCCATGGACGCCAGCGCCGCGTCCGCAATGTCGACGCCCGCGTCGCACGCGCGCAGCACGCTGCCCGAATTGATGCCGCTCGTGTCGTGCGTGTGGAAGTGAATAGGCAAGCCCACTTCCTCGCGCAGCGCCTTCACGAGTGCGTACGCCGCGTACGGCTTGCAGAGGCCGGCCATGTCCTTGATGCCGAGCACGTGCGTGCCCATGCGCTCCAGCTCTTTCGCCAGCTTGATGTAGTACTGCAGCGAATACTTGGTGCGAGTCGGGTCGAGAATGTCGCCCGTGTAGCAGATCGCGGCCTCGCAGATGACGTTCGTATCGGTACGAACCGATTCGACGGCCAACTGCATGTTCGACGTCGAGTTCAGTGAGTCGAAGACGCGGAAGACGTCGATGCCGCTTTCGGCACTTCGCTTGATGAATGCGCGGACCACGTTGTCGGGATACGTCGTGTAGCCGACCGCGTTGCTCGCCCGCAGCAGCATCTGGAACAGGATGTTCGGAACGCGCCCCCGCAGATCGGACAAGCGCTGCCAGGGGTCTTCCTGCAGAAAGCGCATCGAGGTGTCGAAGGTGGCGCCTCCCCACATCTCGAGACTGAACAGCGACGGTGTCAGGCGGGCAATGGCGTCAGCCACCGCCAGCATGTCGTACGTCCGGACGCGCGTGGCTAGAAGCGACTGATGTGCGTCGCGCAGTGTCGTGTCGGTGATGAGCAGACGCTTCTCGCCTCTGATCCACTCGGCGAACTTCTCGGGGCCGAGCTCCTGCAGCTTCTGACGTGTGCCCGCCGGCGGCTCGACACCACGAGGCACAGGCGGAGGTACGGGCGGCGGCAGTTTGCGCAGCGGATCGAACGAGCTCTTCACATCGGGCCGGCCATTGACGATGACATCGCCGAGATAGGACAGCGTCTTGGTCGCACGATCGCGGTTCTGACGGAAGCGGAACAGTTCCGGCGTCTCGTCGATGAACGTTGTAGTTGCGCTTCCAGACTTGAAGGTAGGGTGCTCAATCAGGTTCAGGAGGAACGAGATGTTCGTCTTGACGCCGCGGATGCGGAACTCGCGCAACGCGCGATCGGCGCGCTGGCCGGCTTCCTCGAGTGAGGAACCCCAGGTGGTGACCTTGACGAGCAGCGAATCGAAGTACGGCGTGATGACCGATCCACCGAACCCATTGCCACCATCGAGGCGCACCGCAAAACCGCCCGCGGAACGATAGGTAGTGATGCGCCCGTAGTCGGGCGTGAAGTTGCGCTCCGGATCTTCGGTTGTGACGCGGCACTGCATGGCCACACCGCGGTGCTCCACCTTGTCCTGCTGCGGAATGTTCAGCGGAGACTCGTGCAGCTTGTGCCCCGACGCCACCAGAATCTGGCTGCGCACCAGATCGATGCCGGTCACGACTTCGGTGACGGTGTGTTCGACCTGAATGCGCGGGTTCACTTCGATGAAGTAGTGTTCGTTCCGGTCGATGTCCAGCAGGAACTCGACGGTGCCGGCGCTGCGGTAATTGACCGAACGGCACAGCGTCGCCGCAGACTCGCAAATCGAACGTCTCAGCTCTTCGGAGAGATTGATGCTGGGCGCGATCTCCACAACCTTCTGATGCCGGCGCTGCACCGAGCAGTCGCGCTCCCAGAGGTGCACCAGATTGCCGTGTGCGTCGCCGAGGATCTGCACCTCGATGTGCTTCGCGTGTGCGATGTATCGCTCGAGGAACACCTCCGTGCGACCAAAGGCCGAGCCCGCCTCGCGCTGAGCCTCGGCGAGCTTGCCGGCAAGTTCGTCGGCATTGTGCACGACACGCATGCCGCGTCCGCCGCCGCCAAAACTGGCCTTGATCATCAGCGGGAAGCCGATGCGTCGGGCCTCGGCCTCGACCTCGACCGGATCGGCAATCGCCTCCTCCGTGCCGGGAATGGTCGGCACACCGGCGGCGACCGCGAGCTTCTTCGCCGCCGTCTTGTCGCCGAAGGCCTCGAGGTGATCAGGCGTTGGTCCGATGAATTGAATCCCAGCTGCTTCACAGGCTCGCGCGAACTCGGCATTCTCGGCGAGGAATCCGTAGCCGGGATGGATACAGTCGACGCCTTGCGCCTTCGCGACTTCAACGATCGCGTCAATGTTGAGATAGGAACGAACCGGCTCGCCGCCTTGCGGCGGCCCTATCAGAAATGCCTCGTCCGCTTTGAAACGATGCAGCGAGAAGCGATCTTCGTGACTGTAGATCGCGACCGTGCGCATCCCGAGTTCGGTCGCGGCACGAAAGCACCGGATGGCGATCTCCGACCTATTGGCAACAAGCAGTTTCCGCATACGAATGACTTAACAACCTTCAGGTTTGTTCCGCCTTCGCCAGTGACTTCGAAGCAACATCGGTCGAAGGGGTCGGTGCGAGGTGCCCGCGGATTGGGAGGCGAGGCAGGCTGTCGGACATCTTAACGTAAGATGCGAAACGTGGTCCGGTCGAGCGACATTGTTGTCGTAGGAGCGGGAATTGTCGGCGCGGCTGTGGCCTACGAACTCACGCGCCGCGGCGCGTCAGTGTCGATCGTGGACGCGCGCACGCCAGGCGCCGGTGCGACGCAGGCGTCCGGCGGGATGCTTGCGCCCTACACCGAAGCGGCGGAAGGCGGACCACTGTTGACACTCGGCGCGCGAAGCCGCGGGATGTTTCCTTCGCTTGTCGAGCACGTGCACGCCGATTCCGGCATCGAGGTGAACTACCGCGAGACTGGCTCGTTGCATGTGGCTCACGCGGACGCGACACTCGAACATTTCGATCTCACATGCACGACGTTGACAGCGCTCGGCGTTCCAGCCACGCGTCTGTCGGCAGCCGACGTGAGAGCGCACGAACCGCACCTGGCCGGGGACGTTCGCGGCGGACTGCTGTTGCCGTCGCAAGCGATCGTGTCAGCACCGGAGTTGACGCGCGCGCTCATCTCTGGCGCGCAGCGCAGAGGCGCGACGCTGCTCGAGCCTTCGCGTGTGCTCAGCATCTGTTCCAGTTCCGGTGGCGTCGTCATCGACACAGATCGAGGTCGCATGGGCGCGGGGGCCGTCGTGCTCGCAGCGGGAGCCTGGTCGAAGTCCGTCAGGGTCGACGGAGCGGACCCAGCGCCGCTGACGCCCATTCGTGGACAACTGGTGCATCTGGGTTGGAACGGCACGCCGGTTTCGCGAATCACCTGGGACGAACGTTGTTACGCTGTTCCCTGGCAGGACGGGACGCTGCTCGTCGGCGCCACAGTGGAAGACGTCGGCTTCGACGAACGCACAACGGTGGCGGGTGTGAAGGGACTACTCGAGGCCGTATGCGATCTGCTGCCTCACGCTGCGACCGCTCATCTCCTGTCGGCTCGAGCTGGGCTTCGCCCGGCAACGCCGGACCAACTGCCAGTGGTCGGTTGGTCGTCAGCGGTTCCACGGCTCATGTACGCCACGGGACACTACCGCAACGGCGTCCTGCTGGCACCGCTCACGGGGCAGATTGTGGCCGACGCGGTCGTTGATGGTCGTCGCGATCCGGCGTTCGACCTCACCGATCCAAGTCGATTCGGTCATCTCTGACTCGCATGTACTGCGGCTGTCTCGCGGAGCGTCCATGAACATTCAGATCGACGATGTCACGTACACAGTCGTCGTGCGGTGCGTGCAGGACCAGTGGACTGCGCACGCAGTCCGGTCCGAAAGCGGCGAGCGCTACGGAGTCGAGGTTGCCGCGCCCACCGAGTCGGAGGCGACGCTGCGACTCACACGTTGGTTGCAATGGCAACGCGAGCACACCCGAGCGCTCGAGAAGCTGCAGGACGCTGAACGCGCCTATCACCGTGCGGTCGCTGGCGCCGCATTCTCGAGTGCAGAGGCACAGATCACCGAGACGAAGCCGTCGCGTGCGGCGATGGACGCTGCCAGAAACGATTTAGATGACGTCCGGGCGCGGCGTCCGAACGTATAGGGGCGTTGAGATTGAAGATTGAAGATCTTAGAGTTCAGAATTCGGAACGTTGAACTCGCCCGCAAGAACTCAGGATGCAGCTGACTCAATCTGCAGTCTTCAATCTGCGATCTCAAATCTCGAATTCAGCTGATAGGAAAGACCTTTTCGAGGTCGTCTGCGGGGCGCGGAATGACGTGAACTCCGACAAGTTCGCCCACGCGGCGCGCGGCAGCAGCGCCAGCGTCCGTCGCGGCCTTGACCGACCCGACGTCGCCGCGCACGATGGCGGTGACTAGACCAGCATCGACCTTCTGCCAACCTACGAACACGACGTTCGCGGTCTTGAGCATCGCGTCGGTGGCTTCGACCATGCCCACCAGACCGCGGGTTTCGATCATGCCGAGGGCGTCGCCAATCTCGCGCTTGTCCTTGTCAGCCATCAGGACGACAACTTTAGCACCGACCGTGGCCTTTCTTCATTTTGCTGACGATGTTACGGCTCGAGACTACCGAGGCGTGCGTTCCTCAGGAACCCTACGCGAATAGTCCCGGGAAATTCGCCGCCTTGACCGGATGGCCCGGAAAGATCGGACTCGGATCCGTTACGCCCAGATGCCGCACGACTATCTCGCCGAACACGTCGCGAAAATCTGTGGTGACGGCAAGGTCTCGACCTTCGTAGCGACTCGCCACCGCCAGCCCTGGCCACCGGCCGTAGACCTTGCCGCCTCGGACGCCGCCACCCATGACCATCATGGCGTTGCCATGGCCGTGGTCCGTGCCGCGGTTGCCGTTTTCGCTCACCGCGCGGCCGAACTCTGACATGGTCAAGACGACTGTGTCGGCGAGGTCTTCACCGAGGTCCGTGACGAGCGCGGCGATCGACCGCGCGAAGTCGTCGAGCCTGGTCGCAAGCTGACCTTGCGCAGATCCCTGATTCACGTGCGTATCCCAACCACCGAGTTCCGCGAAAGCCACCTCGAGACCGACGTCCGATTTGACGAGCTGCGCGATCTGTTGCAGCGCCTGTCCGAACGCCGTCTGCGGATAGGTGGCTCCATTTGCCGGACGATAGCGCGCCGGGTCGGCCGCCTTCAGCGTTCGCATCGCATCGAACGCTTCGCGACCGGTGCCGTTCAACACGCGGTCTGCCGCCGCCGCGTACTGCGCTTCGAACGAGTCGTTCATCCCCGCGGCGCGAATGCCGAACTGTGTCAACTGATTCATCGCGATCACCGACGCGTGTCCCTGGAGGACGCGCGGCATCTGCGGCGTCAGCGAAACAGCACGGAATGGATGCTCGGCCTCCACGTGGCGCGCCTGCAGGTAGCGATTCAACCAGCCATCTTCGGTGCTCTTCACACCGGGTGTGGCGGTCTCCATGTAGTCTTGCGCGTCGAAGTGCGACCGCGTGCCGTCCGGCGATCCACACGCATGGACGATGGCAAGATCGCGGCGGCTCCAGAGCGGAGCAAGAGGCGCGAGGCGTGGATTGAAGGCGAAGAATCCGTCGAGGTCGACGGCCGACTCAGGACCACTTCCGGGTCGCGCGACGGCAATACCTGGCCGCAACCGGTAGTACTCGGCCTCGCCGTAGGGGACGATCATGCTGAGCCCGTCGACGGCTCCACGCTGAAAGATCGCAATCAACCGCTTGTTACGGCGAGACGACGACGCGGCGGTGACCGTTCGCGCGAGGAACGATGGTGCGAACCCCAGACTCACCAACGCCACCGCGCCGTCTCTCAGGAATGCTCGTCTCGAAAACATCGCTGACCTCACTCCAAATAGGCGATGGGCGATGGGCGATTGGCGATGGGCCCACCCCCGAAACCCGCTGCCTCAGCATTGAGCGCACAACCGCAGAGGACGCTCGGGAAACCCAAGCACGAAGAACGAAGGACCAAGCGCCGGGATGCAGTCAATGGGCCCTCGCCTACCGTCGCTGAAACTCGGGGGAGCCGAGTGCCAGCGCCAGGGCTTGCTCACTGGTCTGCGCTTTTGCGATCGTGCTGCGCGTGGTCTCCGAGAGCACGCCCCCAACGACCGCCTCGGGCGTCGGCGGGTCGGACAGTCGCACGCCAGGCATGTTGCCGCTCGCGAGGTTGGACGCCACATTCATGCGGTTGACGAGCGCGCCGGTGTTGACCCACGTCTCGGCGGTGTCCTTGTACCCAGTTGGCGGCTGACACTGATAGAGCGGCATGCCTAGCTGCGCCACCGCGCGAACAACGGGAAGCGCGTTTCGCACATCGGCGCCCGTTGCTCGCAGAGAC
>JBEBGB010000103.1:0-12178 GCA_040081675.1 Vicinamibacterales bacterium | reverse complement strand
TAACGTGCGTCTCCGTACTGATTGTCCAGAGCGATGGCGTTGCGGTACTCCACGACCGCCTCGGCATTCTTGCCTGCCTGGACGAACGCATCTCCACTGGCCAGGTACTCCTCCTTTGAGGTTCCCCAGCCGCACGCGGCCATCGAGGCGGCCAGGACCAGACACGCGACAAGAGACGGCAGTCGACAAGACGGCATGTGGCGCATCTCCTTAGTACTTGCGGGCCGGCGGGTGATGATAGCAATACTCCAACAGGACACTACCCTTTCCGGCCGTGGCCGCGTCGAGATCGACGAACGGATCCCTGGCCGACGTCAGTGGTGATCACCGCCACGCCGACAAGGCACAGCCCCAGGGAGACCAGGTGCGCAAGCGTCAACGGACCGACCAGTCGTGTGTTCACGCGGATGAACTCGATGCCAAAGCGGACAGCGCCAGCCATAACCAGATATCGGCCCAGGACCACGTGGTCCGACACCCCCGCACGGCGCCACCTCATCAGCGCCCAGGCGACCAGTGCCAGCGCCGCGGCTTCGTAGAGCTGGGTGGGATGCACGGGAACGATCGTAGGCGGAATTCCCTCGGGAAAAGCGATCGCCCAGGGCAGGTTGCTCGGCCGCCCGTAGTCGTCACCGACCAGGAAGCAGCCAATCCGTCCAAGCGCGTGGCCCACGGCGAGAGCGGGCGTGGCCGCGGCGATCGTGGCCAGAAGCGGCAGACCACGCGCCCGCATCATCACCACCGCCGTTCCAACGCCGCCGAGGAACCCGCCGAACCAGCTCATGCCTCCGCGGCTCAGCACCAACGACAGAAACGGCCCTTCGCCAGCGTGCTCGATCGACCACAGCAGCTTGGCTCCCACGAGCCCGCCGAACACACCCGCAAGCGCGGCGTCAACGCCGGTGGCGGGAAGCCCGCTCCTCGACAGCTCACGCCCGAACATGCGCACGCCGACGAGCGCGGCCACCGCAACCATCACGCCGAAGGTGGTGATCTCAAACGAGCCGATCCTGACGAGCGTGGGGTACATACCTTCAGCTTAAGCCGAACGCGAGTTCCACCATTCACGAGTGCGTACGGCACCAGGCCGCGAGGCAGCCAGGCGCAAATCGTCCAGCGTGTCAACGTCCTCCAACGGCTCGAGCAGGTGCACGGCGACGCCGGCGGCGGTCGCCGCGCTCAGGGTCTGCTCCAAGACATGCGGCGTTCCCCACTCGCATGCGGAAAAGATTGCCGGTACGACTGCCGACGCCACCAGGTAGTAGCCGCCGTCAACGGCCGGCCCAAGCACAACCGCATCCGGATCGGCGTCGAGCGCCGAGAAGGCGGCTCTCACGTGAGCCGGCGTGATCGACGGGAGGTCGGAACCGACGAGCGCGACGCGGGCTGCGCCGCGCGCGATGAGCGTGGCCATCGTGCCCTCCATGCGGTCGCCGAGCGTACCTTCCGGCTGCGCGATCACCTCGACACCGGGTGCGATCACGCGCAGTTCCCGGCACGCGGAGGCAGGCGTCACGGCCAGCACCGTGGCCGCTCCCCCGATCGACGCGTTGTCGAGTGTGTCGAGCAGGAGCGCCGTCAGCAGCCCCGGATCGGGAGAGATGCCAAGCGCCGAAAACAGCCTGGCCTTGCCGCCCGAGGAAGGCGCCCGCGTCAGGATCGCGACAACGTCCGAGCCCGCCACATCCACCATAGCCGGAACCCGAGCAGCAACGTGAGAACAACCGCCCACTGGCGGGGCCTCGTGATGTCAGCCTTCACGAGCCACCAGAAGTGAACCACCGCGCCGATTGCCGCCACGTACACGGCGCGGTGCAACTGCTGCCAGCGCCTTCCCAGCCTCCGGATGGCTCCCGTGGTGGAAGTGACAGCCAACGCCGTGAGGATGAGAAACGTCGCCATGCCGACCGTGATGAACGGCCGCATCAGGACATCCTCGACCATCGTTGGCACGTCGAAGTACGACACGAGCGTAAACCAGATCACGACGTGCACGGCCGCGTAGAAATAGGCCACCAGGCCGAACATCTTGCGCAGACGGATGACCTCGTTCCACCCGGTCAACCGGCGGATGGGCGTGATGGCGAGAGAGGCGATCAGGAAGATGATCGCCCAGTCCCCTGTCTCGTTCTCGAGGTATTCAACGGGGTTGGCGGTTAGATTGCCGGCATAGGCGTCGTACACGAGCAGCGCAGCCGGAACAAGCGCCGCCGCGAGCAGCGCCCGCCTGAGGATTCCAATAGGTGGCGTGTTCAATAGTTGCGGCGCAAATCCATTCCGGCGTAGAGCTTCGCGACCTGATCGGTATAGCCGTTGAACATCGTCGTCCGCCGCGGCACGAACTCGCCGAGTCGCCGCTCGCGCGTTTGACTCCATCTGGGGTGATCCACCGTAGGGTTCACGTTGGCGTAGAAGCCGTACGCGGGTGGCTCCTTGATCATCCAGGTCGATCTCGGCATCGACTCGACGAAACGAATCTTAACCAGCGACTTACCACCTTTGAACCCGTACTTCCACGGGACGACGAGCCGGATCGGCGCGCCATTCTGGTTTGGCAAGATCTCACCGTACATCCCGACCGCGAGGATCGTCAACGGATTCATCGCCTCATCCAGACGAAGGCCCTCGATGTACGGCCACTGGAGGACAGCGTCGTGCTGCCAAGGCATCTGGACAGGATCAAAGAGCGTCACGAACTCGACGAATCTCGCCTGCGATGTCGGCTGGAGACGCCTGACGATATCGGCCATCGGGATCCCAATCCATGGAACCACCGCGGACCATGTCTCGACGCACCGGTGGCGATAGATTCGTTCCTCGAGCACGTACGGCTTGACGAACTCGTCGAAGTCGAGCACAGCCGGCTTGGCAACGTGCCCTTCGATGGCGATCTTCCACGGGCGGGTCTTGAGCCTCTTCGCGTTGATCGCGGGCGAGGCCTTATCGGCACCGAACTCATAGAAGTTGTTGTAGGTCGAGAAATCCGAGTACGCCGACTGCTTCTCCGTGGTACTGAGGGCACTCGTCTTCACATTCGACAATTTCGGAAGGACGCCCGGACCCTGGACCTGAGCGTCAGCAGTGCCCGAAAGCGACGGGGCCAGCGCCGCCGCGGTTCCGACAGCCGCCGCCGAGGCAGCCTGAAGAAACTCTCGACGCCGGAGATAGGTCGCCTTGGGGGTGATCTCCGAGTACCGAATATCGGCAGGCTTTCCAATCAACATAGCGACATTATAGGGCCTTCATGATCGCCGTCATCGTGCCTGTTCTCAATGACTCAGACGCGCTCGGCGGGCTTCTGGCCGATCTCGCGCCGGACCCGGATTTCGAGCTGATCGTCGTGGATGGTGGGCAGGATCAGGCCGTCGAACGGCTCCTGTCCAGTCGGCCGGCCACCCGACTCATCCATGCCGGCGCTGGCCGCGGACGGCAGATGAACGCCGGTGCGGAGGTGACCTCAGCCACCTGGCTGCTGTTCGTGCATGCCGACTCGCGCCTCCCCTATGGGTGGGCTTCCGCCCTGGCCGGCTCGAACACCACTGTTGCCGGGGGCTGGTTCCGATTCGCGCTCGACGACACAGCATGGCAGGCGAGAATCGTCGAACGCCTGGTGGCCTGGCGAATATCGATGTTCGGCCTGCCATACGGCGACCAGGGACTCTTCGTTCGCCGCTCGATCTTCGACCAGCTCGGCGGCTTCCGCGACTGGCCGCTCATGGAAGATGTGGATTTCGTCCGTCGTCTGTCTGCCGCAGGTCAGGTCGTGGAACTGCCGATGGCGCTGCGGACGTCGGCGCGTCGCTGGCGGCGCGACGGCTGGTTTCGTCGCAGTGCCCGGAACTCGCTCCTCGTGGCTCTCTACTTCGCGGGCGTGGCGCCGCGGCGGCTCGCACGCTGGTACGCCCGCCCTCGCTCTCCTCGGAAAAGCTCCGATTGAAAAGGATTCCTCGGTGTCTCGGAGCCTCGGTGATACGTGGAAGTGACAACCGCGTTAGAGACCCGCCACAGGGCCCAGGTACGCGATCAGGCGGCCGCCGACGATGGCGGCGAACCAGCAGACGAGGGAGCACCATGCTAGACGCTTTGCATCGACCGGTACCGGCCCGTGATCCAGGCGCGGATCGCCGAAAACTCGCTTCCGCATCACCGAGAGCAGGATCACGCCGGCAATCACAAAGAGAAGCTTGATGTAAAAATCGGGGTTTCTCCCGTAGATGCTTGCGTCCTTCATGAACATGGAGGCGCCCGTCAGGAAACTGACCCAGACCCCAAACCACATCAGGGGATAGAAGCGTTCCAGCGGCTTGATTGGCGTTCCGCGTGGCCAGATCCCGATGAGCGACAGGTTAATGATCGTTGCGCTGCCGGCCACGATGGACATGCCCAACGTATGGGTGAAGAGAAACATCGGGAACGCCCAGAGGGAACCCGATTCCCGCATGTACGTGCCGAACGAGGTCTGCTCGATCCAGACAAGGAAATCAATCATTGTCTACCGGCCCCCCCTGCGCGCTCATGCCGCGCGGCGCTGAGGTTGATCATGTAGCCGATGATTCCGAGGATGGCGGTTCCTCCCACCACCATCGCGACCACCGCACCCGCCAACGTTAAATCAGCCACTCCGATACCTCGCTTAGAAGGCGGTGCCGATGAAGGGCAACATGCTGCCCCAGAACATCACGCCGACCCAGAGGAACAGTGCTGTGACGGCAAGCACCTTGGAGCGCACGAGCGCTGGCCGTCCCTCGACCGCCCACCCCCGGTCAAAGGTGAACAGAAGCGTGTTCAGTCCCGCACCAAGGATAAACGCGAGCTTCCAGTAGAACGCTGGGTTCCTGGTGTACTGGAAGGCCGCCGCGGCGAAAAACAGCATCCCCGTGACGACGTTCATACCAAAACCTAGGATTGCCCAAGGCAGCATGCGGTCCAGCGTGGCATAGGGTATTGCGGGCAAGAATCCCAGCACCTTGAGATCGATTAGCAGGACGACGCCGACCAGAAGCGTCAATCCGATGAAGTGCAGCGTCTCAGCGGAGACCCACGTCCACGGCGTATCCCGAATGAAGTTCCCCACCTGCCGCGCGAGTGGCAATTCCGGCGACTCCTGTGTCACGCGGATTTCGGGGTGGCGAATCTCACCACCGATGCTCGCGGCACGTGACACCGTGGCCAGCGCGACAACGGACAGCACCAGGATCAGGACCGTGTTCCAGGTCGGTATGCGCAAGAAGCGCCTCTGCTGCCAGAGTGCCAGCCATGCGAATCCGCCTGTGACCTGCACCAACATGAGAGATAGGAAGGCGACACCCTCGTGCATCTCGATGAGCGTACGCGACACAGCCGTGTCGGTGCACGGTGCCGTGGGCGCACCCCCGAGCGTGTTGCCGGCAACGTGACACAACGCCTCTTCGGCGGCGTTGCCCGTGATGTAGGTCGGAATCGCAATAAGGGCGATGCCGACGAGGACAACAAGGCTACCTGTCTTCAGGTGCTCGCTGTTGGCGATGAGGGCAAGGACAAACAACCCCAGTCCGATGATGAAACCAATCGTCGGGAAATGGTTCAACAGCAGGTGGATATGCGTTAGCGACAGGTCCATCGGCATTCTCCTCGGACGCCCCGGAACCTATCGGTGAACGCGCGGTGCTCGCACCCGAAGTCCGTAACGGCAGGCATCGTAAATGTCCTCACTGGCCGACTACGACGGCACCTTCTCCCTGAGAGGTGCAGCGGCCGTCCATAGCGCAGCCTGAGTCCGCCTGCTCACCCAGGCCAGTCATGTCGTGCGTTCCGATCCTACCGCGGCGGAGGTGGAATAAACGGATTCCCGAGCGGTGTGAAGTTGGGCTTCGGGCCACCATTCGTGATGCACGTCAAGCCTGGTGCCGATGTGCCAGGGTCTCCGAGCGCCACCCAGCCACAGCAGTATCGTCCGCACCGGTCCTGGGTAATGAACGTCTCCGGCCTCAGCTTCTTTCGATACTCGGGATAGAGCGTTTCCGCGTAGCCAAGGATGGCTTCGCTCGGGATACGGTACCGCTGCGTGAGCTCGTTGACGTCCGGATTCTTACCGGGGAGGTGATGCGGCACGATGCCGATGTCTTCGATCCGGGGTAACTCCGTGACAGGAACGCAGGGCGTCGAAGTCGGAGAGCTGCCGGAACGTGGGTCCAGTGCCCAGACACGCGTCACGACGTCCGGCTCCGTCAGATAGACCGGGTCGGTGATGACGGCCATGACTGTAAGGAAGTCTCCGTGCCGGATGAAACGCCAGTCCACTGTGGCCTTGTCACTGCTCGCTGCGCCGTTGCGGCGCAAGTACCCTGCCTTATTGTGGGTCGTGCGGGCGACCAGCACGTCACCCTCCCAGCGCCCGGTCGTGAAACCGGAGAAGGGGTAAAACGCGTTCTCAGAGGGATGCGGCCGCCCATCCATCCAGATCGTGATGATGTCACGATCGACGGCGGCGCTGATCTTCCACGCCACAACGGAACCGCGCACCGGGTCCCACTCGTTCCAGATGCGAAGGCCCTGCGGCCCCCACACGACATACGCGGGGACGTAGTAGAGACACTGTCGCTCCAGCATCGCCAGCTGCGCGTACGTGTACGACAGTGACTTCGCGCGTCCCGCGTCGCTGAGCGCAAGGCCGGTGTAGTCCACCGGATCAGAGCCAGGCGCGCGCTCGATCCAGTCTTCGTGCTCGAGTGCCTGCCAGCCGCCATTGAGATCCACCTGGGCAAACGCAGGAGCGCTCACGAGCGCACACACAAGTGCCGCGCTCGCAAGGATGGAGACTCGGATAAATCGCGTCATGATCGGGCTCCTAAGTGTTGGGGTCGCGCTACCAGCGCGCCGAGCACGGAGTGGGATCCCACTTCGCGCCGTCCGCTTCCTTCTTGAAGTGCAGGGCCGTGGTGAACGGCAAGAGCAGGTACCTCGGGTCGTGCACGATGCTCGTGATGACAATCCAGCTCGTCCCATCCGGCTGAACCGCGAGGTCCCAGAATTCCGTCAGTTCGGCGTTTGCGCTATAGGGCACACCATTCTTGCGGAGATATCCCGGACGCAAGCGCTTGGTTGCGACCTTCAGGCTACCCGTCTTCGGGGCATTCGCGGCTCCGCGACCGCGCGGCATCTCCCACGTGGCGACCGAGTCGCCCTGCCAGGTCGGCGGGCCGGCTGGGGGCGTCGCGCGACCGAAATGAAACAGCCGAGCCTGCATCCCGTAGTCGGTCTCAACCTTGAGCGTAGTGGCATCCGACCAACTGATCCGTAGGCGCGTGGGCGTGCGCATAAGTCCAGGCGCGCCATAGGAGCGACACTGCTCGCCGGCCGCTTCATCCTTGGCGGGGTCCCAGGTGTCGGCCACCTTCATGCCTTCCGCCGTCATCGGGATGCTGGCGTAATCGCCTTTGGCCGGTGTAATCATCCGCCAGCGCCAGTCCTCGGAAATCACCGCGACCCAGTTGCCAGTGAGATCGATGGGTGCCTGCGCTTGTGCAGTCGTCGGTGCCGTCGCTGGGCCACCCTGGCGGCCAGCGCGTCCCTGTGCGTCGATTCTGCCGTCAAGCAGCAACGAAACGGCCAACATGGCCAGCGTCAGCCGCATCATTCGTGCCTTCATGAAGGTCGCCCGCGTCACAGTTGGAATCATTCCGTTCATACCAGTGGCCTGCCTACGGCTTGGCCGTGAGACTCTTATAAACCGCTTCGACGAACATGTCCGTCGTCCACGGACCCGAGTCTGTCCCATAGCGGGCACGATGCGCCAGGGTTGGATTAGCTCTCTTGATCTGATCGAGCGTCATGCCACCCTTGATCATGTCCGCGATCACGTCGCGCACGTATGTGACCATGTCCCTGTATTCAACCAGGTCTGCTTGGTCAGCGAGACGACCGCGCGCGGGGATGATATAGGTTCGAGGCTCCAGCCACACGAGTGGGACAGCCGGAATGGCCAGATCGACCAAACGGTTCAGGGAGTCGATTACCCCTTGGAGGCTCCCCCCTTTGTCGAGGTCGATCAAGGGGAAGCGAGTGATATCGAAGATCTCGCCAGTGATGATGACGTCTGCACGGCGGAACGTCACGATGCTGTCGCCGTCAGTGGTCGCCGCCGGTTGGTACACGATCTGGATGCCGTCGTTGTTGAGGGAGTAGGACCGCAGCCGCCCGGTATAGCCTTCTGTCGGCCATGCGTCGACCGGAAACGCGTCGCCCATCCGCTGCGTGACATTGTCGTGAGCGAGAATGGCCGCGTTGCCCTGATTGGCCGCGGCGGCGCCAACACCAACTCCAGCACCGCCTGGAAAAATCGTGAGCCCTGCCTTCGACACCTTCTCGTTGCCCCCGACATGATCGGGATGCGCACTCGTATTGAAGATATAGCGGATGCGCGGCTTGATATCCGCACCTTGCACCCTTGTCTTGAAACGGTCGGCCAGTACGTCTATCGCGGCCAGCACCTTGTCCGCCATGGGCGCCGAGCCAGTGTCCACGACAATGAAGCCCTCTGGCCCTACAGAGACGCCAATGTTCCCGCCCGCCCCAGCCAACATGAAGAAGTTCGGGCGCACGGGGATGATCTCAATCTCGCCCGGCCGCGCAGCTTGCTGCGCGTGAGCGCTCTGGGCCCATGACGTGATGCCGAGCACCACAACTACGACGAGCAACCATGCCTTCTTGGTCATCTTCGGGGACTCACCGCGCAACTCACCAGGCACGCCAGTAGCGGCGTTGTGCACTACTTTTAAAATTGACATCCGTAGGTTCTTTCAGGCTCCCAGGCCAGCATTAACCTCGCACCCAGTCCCTAACCTTCCCGTTCCCAGACATCGAGAACGCCCGCGCCGGGCCCAGCGGGCCCGGCGCGACGTCGTCTAGAAGCCCAGCTAGAAATCCAGCTGCGTACTGAACCGGATGAAACGCGCCTGCAGAATGCCGGTTGGCCGCCACAGAGTCGCGTAGTTGTTGTTCGTCGCCGTCACCGTATCGCTATTGGTCACGTTGTAGAGGTCGAGGTTAACCGATGCACGGCGCTGGCCAAAGCGGAAGAGCTTGCCAATACGAACGTCGATCTGATTCAGCCGCTCGCCGTAGAGCGTGCTGTTATTCGCACCGCCACCGCCAACCACCGGAACGGGGTTGTTGTTGGTCTGGCCGACGGCCGGAATCAGGTTCACCGTCACGTTCGGCGCATTGCCCGCCAGCGGACGACCGAGCGACTGCGCCGCCACCGCACTCGGAACAATGTACGCCGCCGTGAGCGCATTCCCGGGACCGCTCTGGAACGTTGCCGCCACCTGCACGTCGATCTTCGGAATCGTGTACGCCGACATCCCCTTCAGCTGCGTCAGCCACGGCGTCTCGATGTGGCAGAACGCGGTAGAGGAGGATGCCGCGCCGCCGCCGACGGTCATCTCCGGCAACTGCGCGATGATCTCGCAGTTGTCGGTCGTCGTCCGCCCGGTGGAGGTGCCCCCCTGCACCATCAAGCCGTTGGTCAGGCGCGCCTGGACGCCGACGTCCACGCCGTTCCAGTGCTCGATCTGCGTGCCATAGTTCTTCGACAGCCTCACGCTGGTGTTCGACGGCTGGCCGAAAAACTGCGGCTTCAGGTCGTAGAGACCCGTAATCGTGTTCCCGCCCCCGCCCGGCAGGCGTGAATCGCTCGGCACCGTGATGCTGTAGGTGTCATAGTCCGACGCAACGCGGTTCAGGTCGTCGGTCACGGCAAAATTGCCGTACCAGCGCCGGAAGTAGCTCACATCCGCCGACACGCGCGGGATGATTTCGCGCTGCACAGCCATGCTGAACTCGTAATTGAAGCCGCGATGGCCCGTGCCCGTGCGGAGTTCAAGGTCCCGAACCTGCCCGGCCAACGCCGTGCCAAATGCGGAATTCGCCATCGCGCCGCACTCGCCATTGGCGACGGTGCTGGCGAGATCGCACTGCGGGACGAAGTCGCCATTGGCGTCGGTCCAATTCCGCGTCGTCGTGTTGGTCAGCCGAAGAATCGGGTTGGTGTTGGACCCGAACCCGCCAAGCGCCTGGCCGGCCAGGTACTTGTTGAGCGACGCTCGGATTGCTGTCTTCCCATTCCCGCCCACGTCATAGGCCCAACCCGAACGGAAGGAGACATCCTTCCAATCCAGATTTGGCTCAGCGGCGAACGTCAAGTTGCGGTTTGGCAGTAGCTGTGCCGGGCCCAACTTCTGCTCCGGATAGCCGCTCTTGTAGTAATCGAACCGCACGGCGCCGGTGAGGGTCATCCGGTCGATCGTCCACTTATCCTGGGCAAAAATACCCAGGTCGTGATTCTGCTCGTTTCGGACCGTCCAGGGGGTCGCCCACTGCGTGATCTGGTTCGGCACCCCGTTCAGAAACCGATACCGATACGGGATGTCGTTCGCGTAGGTCGTCGCCTGCTGGTAGCCGAAGGAGTCCTGAATGCCGGTCTTGAAATTGTGCGAGCCGGTAACATACGACACCGCAACGCGGTAGGTGTAGTTCGGGACGTATGTGTTATTGAAGGCCCCGAGCACGCCGTTGCCGGACGTGCCTGGCCCATGGTAGTTGAGACCAGTTGACTGCTCGGTCACGCCAATCAGCGACGGATAGATCGCGATCTGCGCCGGCGTGATGCCCTCGAAGACATCTTCGTCGAGCGAACCACCTCCGGCCGACGGCCGCAGGTGCATCGTGCCCCAGCGAAGCGTCTTATGGAACGCCGTCGCCTCGACCAGGACTCGGTTCGTGACCGGCGACTTCCACTCGGCAATCAGTGTTCGCTGCTGCGGAAAGCGACGGTCGTTCGCCGCCTCTGGCGACACGAGCGCGCCGATCTGGAATGGGCACCGACAGTGCATGTTGTTGGCAAACGAGAACGAGAACTTGTCCTTCTGCGTCGCCTGGTAGGTGACCCGGACCTGTGCGTCCTCAAGATCGGTGACGAGCCCATAGGTCTTCACTGGCGTGCCGTCCGCGTTCTTCGCCGCCTCATACGTCCAGACGTCAGGCTTGAACGCGTTGACGTTCGGAGAAATTCCAGCGGCGTAGTTCTTGGCGCCCTCATAGCGGAACGTGGTGTAGAACCACAGTTTGTCCCGCTTGATCGGTCCGCCAAAGCCCGGGTTGAAGTCCCAGTTCTTCTTGATGCTATCTACTGCGGTGAGGCCTCGGTCCTTCAGGCGCTGGGTGAAATTGCTCCCCGCCAGGTCCTCGTTGGAGCCCCCCAAGAACACGGAGCCCTTGATGCTATTGCCACCATCCCTGGGGATGAAGTTGATCGACACGCCACCGGTCGCCTGCTCGGCTGAGAGCGCACCGAAATCCAGCGAGACTTCCGCCGCGGCGCCGACGTTCGGCACGGCACCGCTCTGACCGGCCCCCGCCGTCTGGAGGTCATTAATCGGCAGGCCGCCCTGCATGATGCGCTGGTCGTTTGACCGGCCACCGTGGGACGACACGCTCGCCTGCGGATCACCGAGGCTTCCGCCGACGTCGTTGCCGCTCGAGACGATGCCCGGAACGAGCACGCCGAGTGTGGCGAAGCTTCTCCCGGTGGGAATCGAGTCGATAATATCTGAGGTGATGACGCGCTGCTTGGTGGTGTTCTGCACGTCCACTGTGGGCGTTTCACCGGTTACGGTGATCGTTTCTTCGAGCGACCCGACGCGCAACTCAGCGTCCACGCTGACCGCGATGGACCCGGTCAGCTCGATGCCGTCCCGCTTGAACGTATTGAACCCAGGCAGGGTGAACGTCACCGTATACGCCCCCGGCCGCAAGTCCACAATCTGATATCGGCCAGACCCGTCGGTCACGACCGACCGCACCTTCTCGATGAGCACCGGACTGGCCGCCTCGACGGTCACGCCGGGCAGCACCGCGCCGGACGCGTCCTTGGCGGTTCCGGAGATCGATGCTTGCGCAAAGACCGCCGTGGGGAGCAAGACCAGCCCGGCCAGCAGCACCAGGCTCCTATTCAACACATGTCTAAGCATTCGCTAGCTACTCCTCTAGGACAGTTACGTCGTCGACAACGCAATCGCATCATTAGATTTGTTCGTGTTGGTGGCCGCAATACCAGAATACAGGTATTAGGAAGATGTCACACGCGTCTGCGAACAGGCACTTTCGCCTGAGCCGTTGCCGTGGCACCTCAGAAGGTCGC
>JBEBGB010000624.1:0-3245 GCA_040081675.1 Vicinamibacterales bacterium | reverse complement strand
GTCGTCACGACACGGTTCACACCGGCGATGTTCTGCCGATTGAACAGGTTCTTGTATTCGAGGAAGACCTCACCCTTCTTGCCCGTGGCAAACGGGATGAAGCGTGAGTAGCGAAGGTCAAGGTTGACCACGTTTCCGAGCCGGCCCGAATTGCGCTCGATGCCGAGCGGACGATCGTTGGTGACGCCGTCGAGATTCAAATCGCGCGACGAGCGGATGTTGAACGGCAGCCCGCTGTTGGCCTGGATGATGATGCCCAACTGGTTGTTGTTCGCGAGATAGGCGCCAATGCCGTCGCCCGTCACGACGGGCTGATAGACGGACGAGATCGCCAACGTGTGCGTCTGGTTGAACGGCGTCACACCCTTGTCGCGATCGAGGTTCGTCGGGTCTGACACGCGATCGTCACCACTGCCAACGACGTAGGTGCCCGTCAAGGGTCCGTTGTCCGTGCCGCGCGCCAGCGTATAAGTTGCCTGCGCCTGGAAACCCGCCTGCATGCGCTTGGTCAGCGTCGCGGTGAAGGCGTTGTAGTTCGCCGTGGCGATCGACTTGAACACGTTCACGTGATCGAACGTCGGATTCACGCGCGTCTGCGCATTCACGGTCGTCGAGTAGATGAGGCGACCGTCGCTGAGCGTGGTTCCTGTCGGAATCAGGTTCACATCGATCAGCACCGGCAGCTTCTTGCCGGTGGCATTCACGTAGCCGACCGAGACCGCATAGCTCTGACCGAGCGCTCGCTCCACTTGCACGTTGCTGAGCCAGGCTTCCTGCGTCTCGAACGCCGGGTCGACTGCGTTGAGGCTCTGGCGCGGCAACGCGAACCCGGCCGGCACCGACGCCAGACTCGTTGGGAACGCCGGAGCGCCAGCCGCCGAACCGGCAACCGACACGTTGTAGCGGATCGGGTCGCCGTTGTTCAGGATCGAGTTGTCGTAGATGTCGATGAGCGGCGGTTCGAACATGCGCCCGACCGAGGCACGCAGCACGGTCTGGCCGGTCTCGTCGAGCGACCAGGACACGCCTGCGCGTGGACCCCAGTTGTTCTTGTCGATCGTGAAGCCGCTGCCGTTGTAGGTGTTCGATGCGAACTGCCGGGCCGCAGGCACGTCGAACAGGTCGTAGCGAAGGCCGTAGAGCAGCTTGATGCGCGGAGCAATCTGCCAGTCGTCCTGCACGAAGAACCCGTAGAAGCGCGAGGAATAGTTGATGTCCAGCTGCCCGAAGGTCTGCTGCAACGAGGTATAGCCGAACGGATTCGCACCAGACTTCGCCGCGAGGTAGGAGTCGATCGACGGGAACGTGTACTGGAAGTTGTCGCCCTGGACACGATCGTCGCCGATGAACTGCACGTCAACGCCGACCTTCAGCGCGTGCGAGCCCTTGACCCAGGTGACGTTGTCGATGATTTGATTGATCTTCTGCGTGAAGTCGAAGCCCACCGAGTTGCCGTCGCCGATGCGCGGGCCGCCGAACTGTGCGATGCCGCTCACGGTGATGGCAGGGCCGGCCACGCCGGTTCCAATGGTTCGGAACTGGTGACGCTGTGCGAACTGATAGCGCAGTTCGTTCAGCATGCTCGAACCAATGGTGGTGTTCGCCTGCAGCGCCGCCGACCCCATCTTGTCGTGGAAGTCGGTCGCGCGATCCGTCGTCGTCAGACCGCCGCCGATGTTCGACAACGACAGGTTCTGGAAGAAGAAGTAGCGGCCGGTCACCAACGTGCTCGGCTTGACCTGGTAGTCGACCTTGCCAAATGCGAACGGCACCGACTGGTTCGCCGGAATGACGCCGCTGGCTGGCAGCGTGATGCCCAGGGCCGCCGCATTTGCCGGCGTGACCGAAATGATATTGCCGCCCGTGATCAGGCTGCGGTTCACGTATTCGTAGGCGCCGAAGAAGAACGCCTTGTCCTTGATGAGCGGACCACCAATGGCGGCCGTCGCATCGTCGGCCTTCGTGTCTGGCTTGCGGGCGCCCGCCGCCAGGAAGAAGGGCGACGTGGACATGCTGTTGCGCTTGAAGCGGTAGCTGGCCGAGCCGCTGTACCGGTTCGTGCCCGACTGCGTAATGGCGTTGTAGACCATGCCAGTGGTCTGACCGAACTCCGGCGCGAAGCCGTTGGTGACCACCTTCACTTCACGCACGAGCACTTCGGAGATCGGCAGCAGGCGAAGGCCGGCGCGATCCTTCTCGGTGTTCGTGTTGCCGTCCAGTTGATAGTTCGTGTGCATCTGCGAACCGTTCGCGTTGATGCGCGGCACGCCGAACTCGGTGTTCTCGTATCCAGTGACGTTGGCCTGGAGGAAGGCGAAGTTGTACGGATTGCGCGACGGCAGCGGCAGGTTGTGAATTTCGGCATCACCAATGGTGCGCCCCAGATCGATCTTGCCGGGTTGCGCGATCGGCGCTTCAGCCGTGACCGTCACGGTCTCGCTGACGGCGCCCACCGAGAGATTGAAATTGATGGTCGCGGTGTCACCCGCGCGCAGCGCAATGCCGGTCTGCTCTGCCTTCTTGAAACCTTGCAGCTCCGCCGACACCCTGTACTGACCGAGGGTCAGCAGGAGGCCTCTGTACTGGCCTTCGGTGTTGGTAACCACCGAGCGTTCGAGTCCGGTGTCGGTGTTGGTGATCGTGACGGTCACGCCTGGCAAACTTGCGCCAGATGAGTCGATGACGGTGCCTTCAATGGTGCCGTTAGCAGCTTGCGACTGCGCATGCGCAGGCGCCGCAAGCATCATCGCGACCAACAGGGTGGCCAGCGCGAAAAAGGATCGTGTTTTCATAGTGGTATCCGACGAGTATAGCCCCGTGCGCCGGGCTCGAACCAGCTTGACGCACGTGTCGGCGGCGTTCGGCTCCGACACTCGACAGGTGGCACCCCAGAAGTGATCGGGCGCCGTCCCTGTGCTTTTCTGATGAACTCTTGGCGCTCTTGACGGATGGGTCAGCGTTCAGCGCGCACGGGTCAGAGAAGCCGCTGGTACACGTCCTCGTAGAGCGGGACGACAGCGGTATCGCAGTAGCGGGAGTGAGCCACGCCAGTCGCGGCGTCTGATGCACGCGTCCAGCGCTCACGATCGGAGAGCAGGTCGATCGCCGCCTTCGCCATGCCGTCGAGATCGTCGACGTCGTACAAAAACCCGGTCACTCCGTGCTCGACGACCTCAGGAATGCCGCCGGCATTCGACGCGACAACTGGGACGCCACACGCCATTCCCTCGAGCGCGGCCAGACCG
>JBEBGB010000623.1:0-3254 GCA_040081675.1 Vicinamibacterales bacterium | reverse complement strand
GTGCATCCGCTCTTCGATGTCCACGGTGGCGCGGCGGATGGTGTCGTGCGTCTTGCGTCGAACCGCACGCTCGACCTCATTGAACTCGGCGCCAATCGGCGGGGGTTCCGTCCCAGCCACCAACGCGGCCCAGTGGTCGACCAGACGCCAGACACGCAGCAGGAATCTGAAGCTGCCTTCGAGTCCGGCGTCGTTCCACTCGACTTCCTTCTCGGGAGGCGCGACGAACATGACGTACAGCCGGAGCGCATCGGCGCCGTACTTCTGCAGCATGTCGTCGGGATCGACCACATTACCCTTCGACTTCGACATGACCGCGCCGTTCTTGAGCACCATGCCCTGCGTGAGCAGGCGCTTGAACGGTTCGTCGAAGTCGAGCAACCCGACATCACGCAGCACCCGCGTGAAGAAGCGAGAGTAGAGCAGATGCAAGATGGCATGCTCGACGCCCCCGCTGTAGAAATCGACCGGCATCCAGTACTTCGCGGCAGAGGGCGCGAACGGCAGATCGGTGTTGCCTGGATCGCAAAAGCGAAGGAAGTACCACGACGAGTCCACGAAGGTGTCCATCGTGTCGGTTTCGCGTCGAGCCGGGCCGCCGCACGTGGGACACGTGCAGTTCACGAATTCCGGCACCTGGGCCAGCGGCGAATCGCCACGGCCGGTGAACTGCGCGATCTTGGGAAGTTCGACCGGCAGCTGGTCGTACGGAACCGGAACGACGCCGTCCTTGTCGCAAAACATCATCGGGATCGGCGTGCCCCAATAGCGCTGGCGCGAAATACCCCAGTCCTTCAACCGATACTGGACCTCGCCCTTGCCAATGCCCCGCCCGGCGGCATCCGCAATCATGCGCGCCATGACGGCAGGCGTCTCGTCTCCCGTGTACTCGCCCGAGTCGACCAGGTGTCCGGTCCCCGGTGCGGCCTCGCTCAACTCCTCAGCCGTACGCACATCACCATCCGCCCTCACGACGATGCGAATGGGCAGGGCGTACTTGCGTGCGAAGTCGAAGTCGCGCTGGTCATGCGCGGGCACGGCCATGATGGCACCGGTGCCGTACTCGGCCAGCACGAAGTTGGCGACCCAGATGGGCACCTGCTCTCCGGTAAACGGATTCAAGGCCGTGCGACCCGTATCGAAACCCTCTTTGTCGATCGCGCCGGTCAGGCGAGCTTCACGATCGAGCGCTCGGAACTGCTGCGCCTTCGCTCGAAAGGCCGCCGGGTCGGTGCTCTCTGCCGCAAAGCGCTCCACCATCGCATGCTCGGGCGCCAGCAGCACGAAGGTCGCGCCGTAGATGGTGTCGATACGCGTGGTGAAAATCTCGATGCCAACATCAGCGTTCGAGACAGGGAACGTCAGTCGGGCGCCTTCCGAGCGCCCGATCCAGTTCCGCTGCATGACCACGACTTTCTCGGGCCACTCGGTCAGCGTGTCGAGCCCCTTCAGCAGTTCCTCGGCGTACTCGGTGATGCGAAAGGACCATTGCTCGAGGTCGCGCTGCACTACTGCGGTGCCGCAGCGCCAGCAGGCGCCGTCGATCACCTGCTCGTTCGCCAGCACGGTGTTGTCGGTCGGGCACCAGTTGATCGTCGAGCGTTTGCGGTAGGCCAGCCCGCGTTCGAACATCTTCAGGAAGATCCACTGGTTGAACTTGTAGTACTCGGGCGTGCACGTGGCAATCTCGCGCTCCCAGGCATAGCTGATGCCCAGGCGCTGGAGCTGCCCTTTCATGTGGCTGATGTTGTCGAACGTCGACGTCTCGGGGTGCGTGCCCGTCTTGATCGCGGCGTTCTCGGCTGGCAGTCCGAAGGCGTCCCAACCGAAGGGATGCAGGACGTTGTAGCCGCGCATGCGCTTCATGCGCGCGCAAATGTCCCCGATGATGTAGTTGCGAACGTGCCCGACATGCGCGTGACCCGACGGATACGCGAACATCTCCAGGCAATAGAACTTTGGTCGCGATGGATCGATCTCGACCTCAAAGGCGCGGGCATCGGTCCAGCGCTGCTGCCACTTGCGATCGAGGTGTTGCGGCTTGTACTCAGTCATCGGGTCCAGCCATTGTACAAGGCCCAAACCGGAACATGGACAGGCGATGGGCGGTGGGCGATTGGCTGGGCGACGAAAAGCGCTACCACGGAATACACGGAGACGAGCACGGAGGGCACGGCTATCTTGGCTGGCGATTGTTTTCCGTGAACTCAGTGTTAGAGCTTTTTGCTCAGAACTTCCAGAACTTCGTCTGCGCGGCTTTTGCCGCGGACGCCGCCGCGTAGCCTCGGCTCGAGGCGATGGGCGCGACTGGCCAGCTTGCGACCGGGCACGACTCGGCCGCCAGGACGTCGATGGTCGCACGCAAGCACGCGCCGAGCGCACGAAGGTCGTATCCACCTTCCGTGACCAGCACGATTCGCCCGTCGCAGTGCTCGTCTGCGGTCCGCCGTAGCATGGCGGTCATAGCCGCGAACCCCTCGGTCGTGACGCGCATGCCGCCGAGAGGATCGCGCTCGTGGGCGTCGAAGCCGGCCGAAACCAGGACGAGGTCTGGCGAGAATTGGTGCATCACAGGACCAACGACCTGGTCGAACACGATGCGATAGTCGTCGTCTGTTGCGCCAACTTCCAGCGGGATGTTCACTGTGCGACCGGCTCCGGCTCCGCGACCGACTTCCTCGACGTCGCCAGTGCCTGGGTAATAGGGAGACTGGTGCGTCGACAGATACAGCACCTCAGAGTCCTCTTCGAAGATGTTCTGAGTGCCGTTGCCGTGATGGACGTCGAAATCGACAATCGCGACGCGCTGTGCGCCTAGAGTCCGCGCATGAGCGGCCGCCACGGCCACGTTGTTGAAGAAGCAGAACCCCATCGCACGGTCGCGTTCAGCGTGATGGCCAGGCGGACGCGACAGCGCCAGAGCGCGAGTACCCGGGTTGCCCATCACGCGCTCTACGCCCTCAATCGACGCACCGGCCGACAGCAACGCAACCTCATAGGTCTCGGGCGATGTGTAGGTGTCTGGGTCGAGCGCGACAGCCACACCAGTGGTCTCCGCCAAGCGGCGCAGATGTTCAGGCGAGTGCACACGAGCCAGGTGCTCGCGCGATGCCGAGCGCGGCGCTACGACCTCTCCCCCTCGAGCTCTCCACTCTGCTGCGACGACATCCATGACGTCGGCGCGTTCGGGGGATTCGGGATGTCCGGGTGGCGTGACGTGTTCGGCAAAGCGCTCCGACGAGACGACGATGAGA
>JBEBGB010000622.1:0-3262 GCA_040081675.1 Vicinamibacterales bacterium | reverse complement strand
CCGGGCGATCACGACGTCTAACTTCATCTGGAGCCGACGCGGCTCCTGTAGCAGAATCCGTGTCATCCGGGCCGCGCGGCTCAGATGAAGCGTTAGACGGACACGAGATCTGAAGATCCATTCGGTGCGCCACGCTCGAACATCCTGACGATCTCACAGGGCGGGCACGCCCGTTGAGTGCGGTCGGAGTGTGTGCCTCCTTCGGGCATTCGGGTCGGGTCAACAGTCCGAGGCGTTGGGTTCGAGCACGACCGCGGTTTCACTCAGCGGCGGGCGCGGCGGTGAGGCCGGCACTCAGCGAGGCCGAACGATCCGCATGTGCGTGGGCAGCGCGCCGCTCTTCTTAGTCTTCGAGAGAGGGTCACGGTCACGGACATGGCGGTCGGTCCACCCCATCGGGCCGTCTAACACTCGGTTGCACCCGGCGCCCTTGGCCGGCTCGCGCCGGCCCGCGGGTTCCCGCGCTTCGGGGTAGCATTCACTCCGCGCGGCGCGGGTGAACCGAGCCGTTAGCTGGACACTCAACTCCAAAGGCACGTTTGAAATGCAGATCTTCATCAGTTGGGCAAAGGAACCGAGCCGTCTCGTTGCTGAAGCGCTTCGCGATTGGCTACCAGACGTAATTCAGAGTCTCGAGCCTTGGGTTTCGTCGAGCGATGTGGGCGCCGGTGCCCGCTGGAGCACCGAGATCGCGCACGCTCTCTCCAAAGCAAGAATCGGCATTTTATGCGTCACGCCGGACAATCAGAATGAACCATGGCTGCTCTTCGAAGCTGGCGCACTCGCCAAGACCTTGGTCGACACGTATGTGTGCCCATATCTGATACAGATGCGCCCTTCAGATCTGACTCCAGGACCATTGACGCAGTTTCAGGCCACAGTAGCGGATAAGGAGGGCACTTTTGAGTTGGTCGCGACAATCAACAATGCCCTCGTAGCGGATGCTCTCCCTGGCGACCGCCTGCGACGACTATTTGAGAGAAGCTGGCCTGATCTGGAGACTAGGCTTGGAGGGCTGCCAGCACCCCGTGCAGCCGTCGGCGTGCAACGCGACCAAACGGAAGTCCTGGCAGAAGTCTTAGAGACTGTCCGATCTCTTGCCCGACGAATCCCGGAACCAAAACCAGAGCCATCACCTGAAGAGCGAGCTCGAGATCGACGACGCATGATGGAGTTCAACGTTCTGCGCCGTGCCGAGCTGATGCTTCGCGGTGGGAATACCGCGAGCCTCGCTGAGGTCCGCAGTCGCATCAAGCAGTTATCAGACGCAGATCTTGCGCGAATAATCCGCGAGGTAGGTCCTGTTGGACCTCGTCGTATGAAGATGGGGCCCCTCGTCGAACGACTCATAACTCCGACTTGCGAAACGCCGGTATCGACCGATGGAGTTCTCTCTCAGGAGACGCTAGCGAACTTAGACGGATCGCCAGAGAACGTGACCAGCTAACCTCGCGCTGCACCCGACGCCGCCGGGTCCCTCGCGCGCCGCTTCCCGGCGCGGGTGAGCGCGCACGTTAGACTTCTGACCGGAGATCCAAGACACGACTAAGTTCCCTCGAGACTGTTGGCCGCGCTTGATGCGATTAGGTAGGCCTACCATGCGCAGATCGATACTCCTCTGCTGCTCGCTCTTCCTGACCAGTCTGCCATTACAAGCTACCGAGTACGCCGCTCTCGCATTGCACGATAGGGTGAAGTTTGCTGAGACGATCGTTGTGGCGCGGGTTGTGGACCCGGCGTCGGCCTCGGTGCGGGTTGAGCGTGTGCTGAAGGGCGCTGCCCCGAAAGTTATCAAACTTGTCGACTACATCGATTTCTTTTCGGTCCCGAGTCAGCAGAAGCCTCTGATTGCTAATAGCCGCGAGTTGATGTTCCTCGGGAAGAAGGGCGACGCGTACGCCCCGCTGCAAGACCAGTATGGTCGCTGGGTGGTGCGCGGCGATCGATTGGTCGATTCTTTCGCACCCCGCGACCTATCGCGGACGCTGAGGTCGATCCAACGCTTGGTCTCATTGCAGGCGCAAGCCGCTCGGAGCGAGCCCGAGGCCGACGCCGCTCTCGTCACAGCCCTGAAGAGCGCTGACGTCGAATTGCAGACGTGGGCACTGGTCGAGGCCTCAGAACTAGTTATGGTGCCATCTCCCGCTTTGGTCGACATTTTCATCGCGTCGTGGCCGAAGTCCTACTCCGATATCGCCACGACGCTGTCGATTTGGCGGGCCGAACAGACGGCTCCCTTCTTTGCGAATGTGCTTGGCACATCCAGAGACGGCGATGAGCGTGGGTGGGCCGCGTTGGCGTTGGGGGGAGCAGGTGGGCGGAGGTATTTACCTACGCTGCGCCAAATCGCGGTAGAAGACCCACACCCATTCGCGCGGGCGCAGGCGTTCGAAGGGATCACTCTGGTGCTCGGTCATGAGTCGCTGAGCGACCTTCGGAGAGGAGCCAACGACCGAGATCCGCAAGTCCGCGTGATCGTCGCTGGCCATGCGTACAATCTTCTCGAATTTGGGGCAGCGCGCCCTCTTTGGCCACGTCCTTCAGAGGTGTTGATCGCTGAAGTGCGCGCGTTCCTGGCTGAGATGCTGCGCGATCCGGTGGACTCTGTGCGTCAAGCCGCGACATCGATGCTCGCGATGATGACACAGCAACATCCATAAGGAATCTCTGCGTTCAGATCGAGCAACCGGGGCTTCGCGCGGAAGCCGTCCTAAACCGCTTGTTCAAGGCACTACGAAGTCTAACTTGGCATGCAGCCGACAGCGGCTGCAGCCAAGAACCGTGAACCGCTGCGGCTGATGCCAAGCGTTAGACCGACCAAGAACCGACTCTGTGGGTGTGGCTATTACGCTCGAGCATCTTCGCGAGTTCAACGAGGTGCTCCGCTCACACAGATCACCGGCGAGCGTTGCGTTCTCTTCGAGCATGTTCGTAGTCAGCGGCAACGGTGGGTGCGGCTGCGGGGCCGTCGTCCACCGGCGGCGCGGCGTCGGGCGTCGCGGTTGCGGGGTGCGGCTTCGACGGCATCGCCGTGCCGCTCGACTTGGCCACTACGCCCGGGCATTCACAGTCGTTCGGTAGCCGGGACACGCGCGTGGCGATTCGCGTCGTGCATCGGGCTGGCGCCGCTGGCCACGCAATTCGGAGTGGGCTTCGGTCTCGTATCGACCGTCGGTGGTGCTCTCTCGGCTGGTCTAACCGGCCGCTGCACCTGACGGCACCGGCGCCGGCTCGCGCCGTCGCCTTTTGCGCGATAGCATCA
>JBEBGB010000621.1:0-3265 GCA_040081675.1 Vicinamibacterales bacterium | reverse complement strand
ACCGTCACCCGAGACAACGCGCTGACGCTCGAGTACCGGGCGACGAGCGACAGGCCCACGGTGGTCAACCTGACCAACCATGCCTACTTCGCGCTGCAGGGAGAAGGGCAGGGCGACATCTCGGATCAGCGGATGCAAGTGCTCGCCGACCGATATACGCCCAGCAGCGTCGACAACCTGCCGACGGGCGAGATGGCGACGGTCGTTGGAACACCGCTCGATTTCCGGACGCCAGTGCGGTTGGGCGACGTTCTTGATTCGCCCTTCGAGCAGATCGCGTGGCGAAGGGGACTCGACATCAACATGATCGTCAATGGCACGCCTGGCACGCTGCGTCAGGCGGCACACCTCACTGATCCGAAGACGGGCGTCGTGATGGAGGTGTCCACAACGCAGCCCGGCATACAGATCTACACGGACAATATCGCTCGCCCAGTAGCCGGCAAGGGCGGCAAGTCATACGGCAATCACTTTGCGGTCTCGTTCGAGACGCAGCATTACCCCGACTCGCCCAACCGGCCAGAATTTCCGTCGACCGTGGTGACACCCTCAACGCCGCTGCACGAGATGACGGTCTTCACGTTCTCGACTATCTACTGACGACCCGTACAGCCAATCCCCGATTGTTTGACAAACCCGTTCGACGGGTCTATGGTGACCTCAGGTTCATCGAACGTCGCCAGACGTTCAGCGGGGCAGATGAATCGAGCACCTGGCGCCCCATAAAGTCAGGAAGGAGGTACACGGCATGAACTGCGATGCTGAGAGTGCTCCGCCGAACGATTCAGGCTCGCCTTCAACGGTGATCTCGAACCGTATCTAGACACTGCCGGTCGAGGAATCGTTCCCGCTCACCCCACCGGGTGCTTGTGCACCACGAGGTCGCTACGGCGACATACACGCGTGGCCGGTTGAGCGGCATGAGACTCCGAAACTCTGTGCAGCGTGACGGTCTTCCGATACGGCTCGGGTCCTCGAAGCGCGGGCAGAACACAGATTGCGCCACGGGCTTGTGGAGCTGGCGCGGCAGAAGGGCATCTCTTGTGAGATGCCCTTCTGTTTTTTTGCGCGGCCTCGCGGGCTCGCCGTGTGGCGATTCGATGCCGTGGAGCCGTCGACCTTGGCAACCGAGCGGCACGGCGTCCGCATAAAGTTGTCGGAAGGGTCTGGAGGACGGTCGACCGAGGCGTATCCTAGAGTCAAGAGCGCATGGATCTCCTCAGGTTGCTCGTCCTTGCTGTCGTCGGCGCGGTCGTTGTCTTCGGCGTCGCGCTCAGCGTCCGCGGCATCGTCGCCGAGATGCGATACCGCAGAACCCGACGCCGCGGGCCTTCCAAGGCGGGTGCCGAGGCCGTTGGCGCAGACATCGACACCGCGTTGACGAATTTCCCGGCGCCGACACCGGTACGCGCAGCATCAGCGATCGTTGTCGAGTGGGCTGCGGGCCGGCGTTGCGCGGTCTGCGGCCGGTCGCTCCCCGAAGCCGCGCGGGCAAGTCATCGAACTGCGCTCCTCGACCCGAGCGGTGCGACCAGCGACTGGTCCGACATCCCCGTCGATCGCCTGCCTCTTGCTCTGGCTACCAGCCTGCCGGTGTGCTGGCACTGTCACACCGCGGAGCTGTTCCGCCGGCTTCATCCCGAGTTGGTGACCGATCGGGACGAGGGGACGACGCGCCCAACGAATCCTTGAGTTTTCGCACGGCCCCACCGACCGCAACTACGGCGCGAGACCCTGCGTGAGTTCAATGTAGGTTCCCCACGGATCGGTGAGAAAGGCCACCTTCACCTTGCTGTTGGGAACCTCCCGGATCGGCGCCTCGATATTGATTCCTCTTGCAGCGAGGCCCTTGACGAACGCCTCGAGATCCGTCACATCGAAACCAATGTGATCAATCGAGCGCCCCTTCGTGGGAAGGAGCGGAGTGTTGGACCGACCGAACGACAGGTTCACGCCTGGGAGATCGTCGGCTTCGATCATGGTTGGATTGGAGATGCAGCCGACACACGGCCGCCGTCCCGGATTCGCCCCGAACGCCGTGACGTACCACGTCTTGATGCCCGGAACATCAGACGCGGCGTAATGAAGGTGGTTCATCGCCACCGGCGTGGGCAAGGCCGGTTCACCGTAGACCTCCAGCCGAATGCTGTCGGGACCGACGACGTAGACCTCATTCGGATTCTGAGTGGGCTCAATCGGCAGACCAGCGGCCTTCCACTTCGCCAGCATGGCCGGCATGTCTTTCACGATGAAACCAAAGTGATTGAGGATGGTGCCCGCCGGGGGACCTGAGTAGTCGGCCTTGCGCAGCATGATGTACACGCCTGGAAACTGTATGAGCTCCAGTGGTCCGTTCTTCACGAGCGTGCCGCCCATGACCGAGATCCAGAACTGCTTCTGGACATCCACGTCCTTCACCAGGAGGTGCACGTGGCCCATGGTGACGCCAAGCTGATTGGGCTGAAAGAGCTGCGCAAACGCCGGCGTCGACCACAACAAGGCGATGGCGATCGCCATCACGCGTATGTGTTTCATGTGCATCTCCACGTCCAACATCGGCGGGACAACCGTAGCGCCAGCACGGCGCAGAGCGGATGATACATCCCGGGCAGGTCAATTACGGCCCGGCGACGAAATACCCGGGTCGCGCCGTGACGACGCTGCCCCTGTCTTTCAAGGACACCTTGATGGCGTGCCATCCTTTCGCCGGGGTTCGAGCGGGCGTGTAGGTCAGCACATATCGCGCCCGCATTTCATCCAGGGCTTGCGTGAACAATTGCGCGAGTTGCGTGTCCGACTGCGCTGCCCACGAACGGCCACCCGTGGCATCAGCAATTCTGTCGAGAAATTCGTTCCCGTTGAACCGGACCACGTGGACGACGCCAGCCGAGCGCCGCGCCGTGTCCAACACGTCTTCTTCCGACAGCCAACTCATCGTGTCCGCGCCGTCACTGAACACCAACAACAGCGAACGAGTCCTGGCGTTGGCCGTCAGGCTCAACGCCAGTTGAACGCCGTCGCGCAGCGACGTCGACCCAGTCCCGACGAGGCCCTCGAGTGCGGCGCGGGTTTCGGAGTGGAGCGCCGCCTCGGATGTGCGCAGTCGAACTTCCTGCGAGAACGTGATCAACGACGTCCGGTCTTCGGCTCGCAGGTGGTCGAGGAGCGCGTTCGCTGCGTACGTCAAGCGGTTCAGACGCTCTCCTGAGACGCTGGCGCTGGTGTCCAGTACCAGGCTCACATGCAGTGGCACGCTGTCCTGCGT
>JBEBGB010000102.1:0-12288 GCA_040081675.1 Vicinamibacterales bacterium | reverse complement strand
TCCCAGCCGCGCAGACACCGGGCTGTCGAAGAAACCAGAAGGGTAGCAGTCACGAGTCCACAAGCTGTCTACTCAATAGCCGATGGACGGACCATGGGGAGATGGCATTGAACAACGATTTCGTCGAGTATTCGGAGACGGTCGGCAAGATCGTCGCGAACTTGCAGTCTCTCGAGTTCTCATTGAGGTTGTATCTTCACAATAGTCAGACAGAAGCGTCAGCCGCTGTCTTGCCAAAATTGCTCCACGAGCTCACGGTCGGGGAGGTGGTTCCGGAGACTCCGTTGACCGACTGGAGCACTCTCAGCGCCCTCATCGATCGCTTCAATAGGTCCGTATCGAAAGATCGGCCAGAGTTGGTAGTGAGCAAGTCCGTGGTCGAGATTCGAGATGCTCTCGCGCACGGGCGGATGTGGCTTCCGGACATGTCAGCCGCACCTGTTCTACTGAAATTCGAGAAACCAGCGGGTGGCTCGACGCGTGTCACGTTCCTCCAAGTGTCTTCTGGAGAGTGGCTCAACAACACCATTGTCCAGATCCACCGCGAAATGATCAAAGTCCAAGCAGCGCTTGGTCATGCGTGAAGGCAGTCAGCGGATGCAGCAGACGACCGCGTGAAACGAACCGCGCTGGCGCTGGTGCGGTCCGGGTTTTGGCTGGACTTGCTTGCCCGGAAGGAGTCTCAGAGAATTGACCTGTGACGTTCGAAATCGTCGGTGAGGTCGAGCACCAAGAGACGATTGCGTCGGGTCGCGGCGTCACGATTCGTTCACACCTGAACAAGGTGCACGGCGCCGGTAGGTGGCGAAAGCGAAAGGGCATTGCCACTGTACGGTTGGCCAACGGGAAGCTGCGCCGAGTTGAGCTACATTGGTACGAGGCGCACGGCATCGGGAAACGCGACTTCAAAATCAAGATCTACTTGGACGAACGATGAAACAGCAGGCCAAAGAATTCGCGCTGTGCCTCGAGAACACCGGAAATGAGGCCTCACTTATAGTGGGCAAGGTGTATCGCATCGTGCCAGACCCGCGGGCAACGAAGGACGACCTCGTCAGAATTATTGACGAGAGCGGCGAGGACTACCTATTTACCAAGAGGCAGTTCGTCTTTGTTGAGTTTCCGCAAGCGGTGCGACGGAAGATATTGGCACTCCAGAAGGCGAGCTAACTGACAATGGGCGACGGCGCCGCCGAGCCAATCATCGAGGAGATTCACGCCGTCCGCGAAGCCCTCTCGAAGGAGTCCGGCCAGGACATCCGCAAGATCGCTGAAGCCGCAAAGGCTCGACAGACGGCGAGCGGTCGGAAGACCGTGCGACTTCCTCCGCGTAAGACGAAGGCGACGCGCAAGGCCTCTTAGCACGCCGACGCCTCGCGCCGAAACCACACAGATCGAGCACCGTCGCGCACTTCCGTGTCGTTCAACTGTGTGACTGTTGCTGCGGCTCACTCGTAGCGCCGCTCAGGCTCTCTGTGAATGCGAATGCCGCAGCCTCACCAGCCGCTTGCCGTCGGTGTCAGGACGCGACGGCCACCGATTCGTCATCCAAGTGGCCGACCGGCATCAGCGGCGCCGCGCGGCGGCCGCGCGGGAACTCGATGTTCAGCACCTTGATCTTGTAGTTCATCACGCGCGGGCTGATCGACAGAAGCTCCGCGGCATCCTTCTGCACCCAGTTCGACATCTTCAGCGCTTCGATCAGCGCGAAACGCTCGACGTCCTCGAGCGCTACACCAGTCGGCGGAATACGGACGATGCTCGTCTGCTCGCGGGCGCTGCCCGGAGTCGGCGTATCGCCAAGGCGCAGGTCCTCCGAACCAATGGCGCGACCTTCGGCCAGCAGCATGGCGCGCTCGATCGTGTTCTCGAGCTCGCGAATGTTGCCCGGCCAGTTGTAGCGCATCAGCAGCTTCTGTGCGTCCATGTCCAGACCGTCGATCTTCTTCTTCAATTCTCCAGAGAATTTCCGGATGAACGAGTTGGCCAGTGGGACGATGTCGTCCTTGCGTTCGCGAAGCGGCGGCATCTCGATAGAGACGACATTGAGACGGTAGTAGAGGTCTTCGCGGAACTGCCCTGACTGCACCATCCCTGGCAAGTCGCGGTTGGTCGCGGCGATCAGCCGGACGTCGACCCGCAGGGTTCTTGTGCCACCCAGACGTTCGAACTCGTGTTCCTGCAGCACGCGCAGAATCTTGGCCTGCGTGCTTGGGCTCATGTCGCCGATTTCGTCCAGGAACAGCGTGCCGCCGTCCGCCTGTTCGAACCGGCCGATGCGCTGCTTGTCGGCGCCCGTGAACGCACCCTTCTCGTGTCCAAAGAGTTCAGACTCGAGCAGGTTCTCTTGCAGTGCGGCGCAGTTCACCTTGACGAAGTTTCTCGAAGCCCGGAGCGAGTTGTGATGCGTCGCGCCGGCGATGAGCTCCTTTCCGGTCCCAGTTTCACCGCGCACCAGGACGGTGGTGTTGCTCTTTGCGACCTTCTTCACGATGTCGAGCACGCGCTGCAGTGCGGCGCTCGAGCCGACGATGCGGTCGAACTCGTAGATGTCGTGCTGGGCGCCGCGAAGGTAGTCGAGTTCGTGCTTCATGCGCTTCATTTCGAGCGCCTTCTCGATCTTGACCTCCATCTCCTCGATCTCGAACGGCTTCTGCACGTAGTCGAAGGCGCCGATCTTCATGGCCTCGACCGCGGTGTTCACCGAGCCGAACGCGGTCATCAGGATGACGGCTGTCGACGGGTGCAGCGCGCGTGTCGTGCGCAACACGTCCATGCCGTCGCTGCCGCCCATCTTCAGGTCGCTCAGCACGACGTCGAAGTGACCGTCGTGGAGGCGTTCGATCGCGGCGTTGCCGTTCGACGCTTCTTCGACATCGTGTCCTGCCTCGCTCAATCCGCGGGCCAGCCCGCGACGGAGCGCATCGTGATCGTCTGCAACGAGAATTCGGCCCATGACGCGGTTGCCTCTCTGCTTGTCTATTTGAACCAGCTCGATTTCGACGACACCGGCAGCGTGACCCGGAACCGCGTGCCGCGGCCGGGTTCGCTGAACAGGTCGATGCGGCCGTCGTGCGCGTCCACGATCTTGCGCACGATAGGCAGACCGAGTCCGGAGCCGGTGGTTTTGGTCGTGAAAAAGGGATTGAAGATTCGGTCGCTCAACTCCGCCGGCACACCCGGGCCATCGTCGATGACTTCGAGCACGACCGACGGCGACGGTTCGGGCGCCTGCCGTGAGAGCTCCGTGGATTCCTCTGATGTGTCCAACGTGGCGCGCAGCAACACCGTGCCGCAGCCGTTGACGGCTTCAAAGGCGTTGGTCAGCAGGTTGCTGAACACCTGACAGAGCTGGCTCGCGTCGGCGTCGATGAGCGGCAGTCCTTCGGCAACATCGAGCGTGACAGTAATGTCGTGCCGCGAGGTCTTCCCCTCGGTGTTGGTGACAGACTGCTGCAACACCTGAGCGATGTCGGTCTGCTCGACCTGCAGCCGGACCGGTCGAACGAACTCGAGCATCTCGCCGACGATGGCGTTGGCGAGCTTGGCTTCGCTGAGGATGTCGACCAGCAACGTCTGCGCAGCCGGTGTGTCGGGAACCTGGCGCCGAAGCAGTCCCGCCATCACTTCGATACCGGCGAGCGGATTCTTGAGCTCGTGCGCGATGCCCGCCGCCATCTCGCCGAGCGAGGCCAGCCGATCGCGCAGGCGATCGCGCTCGGCTTCCTGCTCAACCAGCGTCAGGTCCTTGAAGAACAAGACCGCCCCGATGGTTCGACCATTCTCGCTGCGAACGAGCGACATCGTGTAACCCACCACCCGGTCGAGTTCGGTCAGACGAAGCTCCGCGCGGTTGGGCAGCGTGGCCAACTCGAAAGCACCAGACAGCACGCGGACCAGGTCAGGACGTGCACGAAAGATCTCCGCGAACGGCCGTCCCACGTCGTCGTCTTCGCGTGCCAGCGCGAAGATTCGGTACGCCTCATCGTTCATCAGCGCCATTGTGCCGTTGCGTTGGATGGCAATGACCCCGTTGCGCATGCTGCCGACCAACTGTCGAAAGAACCGGTCGTCAGGCGCGCCAATCGGCTCCGAGCGAGCGGGCCGGTGGGACTGCGACGCCTTTGCGGTGCGTCGCGTGCGCTGACTCTCGTCGGTCGTGAGGCGGGTTGCACGCATGGCGTTGTAGTCACATGCGCGCAAGGCGCGTGCCCGCCGCTTCGCTGTGAAGGTCCGGCGACACGCGCGCAATCGTACAGGTGCTTCGTCTATGTAGTCGGCCCGAGGCCGACAGGACTGTAATCGGATCACGGAAGTGTCAGCGCCGTCCGAGTGCGGGCGCGACGATTCCAGAGTGCTCTCAGTCGGTGGGTGTGGACGCGAGGTTGGCGCTACTTTGCATGTCTTCCCACCGCTGCATCAGTTCGCCAACTTTCCACATGAGCGCCTGATGCTCGTCGGCGGCCTTCTGCGCCGCGGTGCGGTCGTCGTAGAACCCGGGCGCAGCCATGCGGGTCTCGAGCTCGCGGATGGCGGCTTCGGTCTCGGCGATCCGCCCCTCGAGACGTTCGACCTCGCCCTTGCGCACCTGCGCCGCCTTCATCTGCTTGCGCTGTTCGGCGTCGAGGCGCTTGCGCTCGTCGCGCGTTGGCGACGACGCTGCGGTGGCGGCTGCCGGCAGTTTCGCGGGCGTTGGAGAAGAGGGTTCGCTCGCCTTCGGCTTCCGCGGCTGGTTCGCGGAGCTGGCCGACTTCTGTGCGTCACGTCGGCCAGCAGGATGTGGTTCCGTGCTCGGTTCAACGTGCGGCGCCTCAGGGTGATCCTTGTGCCACAGGAACTCCTTGTACGTGCCTGGATACACCACGACGCCGCCGTGACCCACCTCGATCACCTTGGTTGCCAGGCGCTCGACAAAGTAACGGTCGTGCGAGACGAAGATGAGCGTGCCGCCGTAGTCGACGAGGGCGTCGAGCAGCACGTCTTTCGAGTCGAGGTCGAGATGATTGGTCGGTTCATCGAGCAGCAACGTGTTCGACGGACGGAGCAGCATGCGCGCCACGGCGAGTCTGGTGCGCTCGCCGCCAGAGAGCACTTTCACTTTCTTGTAGATGTCGTCGCCCGAAAACAGGAACCCGCCGAGGATGTTCCGGATCATCGGCACCATGTGCATGGGCGATCCAGAGGACAGCGTGTCGTGCACGGTCGGATTCGGATCCATGCGAGTGGCCTCGTCCTGTGCGAAGTACTGCAGGACCAGGTTGTGCCCGTCGACCCGTTCGCCTGAATCCGGCGCTTCCTCGCCCGAGAGCATGCGCATGAGCGTCGACTTGCCGGCCCCGTTGTGACCCACAAGGGCGATACGGTCGCCGCGTTCGATGTGCAGGCTCAGATCCTTGAACACGACGAGCGAGCCGTAGGCCTTGCGCACGTGCTTCATCTCGAACACGGTGCGTCCGCTCTTTGCGCAGACCGGGAAGTTGAAATGAATCTTCTTCCGCTCGACCGGCACCTCGATGGGCACCACCTTCTCGAGCATCTTGATGCGGCTCTGCACCTGCGAGGCCTTCGTCGCCTGGTAGCGAAACCTGTCGACGAACATCTTGACGCGCGCCACTTCCTCGTCCTGCTCGCGCTTCGCCTTGCGCATCTGTTCGATGCGTGCCTCATGGGCGACGAGGTAGTCGCTGTAGTTGCCCACGTAGTCCGTGAGCGTCCGAAGCGTGAGATCGGCGATGCGAGTCACCACCGCATCCAGGAAGAAGCGGTCGTGGGAGACGAGGATCACCGCATCTGGGTAGGCGTTGAGATACTCCTCGAGCCAGTTGCGTGCTTCGAGGTCGAGATGGTTGGTGGGTTCGTCGAGCAGCAGCAGGTTCGGTTGCGTCAGCAGCAACTTGGCCAGCGCGATCCGCATCTGCCAGCCGCCGGAGTACGTTTCGGTGCGGCGCTCGAAGTCGTCGCTCGAGAACCCGAGCCCCTGCAGAACAGTCGCGGTCTTCAGCTCGATGGCGTAGCCATCGCCCAGACGGAACTGATCCTGGAGGTCGCTGTAGCGCGAGAGCATGCCGTTGTGCTCGGCCTCGGGAATGGACGCGTCGCCCAGTCGGTCTTCCAGCGCGTGCATCTCGGTCTTCATGGCCAGCAGTCCGGCGAACGCGCTGCTCGCTTCCTCGAAGACCGTTGCGCCGGAGTGCGACAGGCCGTCCTGGGGAAGGTACCCAACCGTCAACGCCGACGGCTTCAGGATCGCGCCAGAATCGGGCTCGTCCAGTCCCGCCATCATCTTCAGCAGGGTGGTCTTGCCGGCGCCGTTGGGGCCGCACAGCCCTACCCGTTCACGCGCCGTGATCTGCCACGTCACGTGATCGAAGAGGACGCGGTCGCCGAATGTTTTCGTGAGGTCCGAGAGCTGGATCATGCTGAAGACGAGACACTTACTCTAACATGCCGTCCCGCCGGCACAGGGCAGGACAGCCCTCGTGGTGATCCACTCACTCACGTGTGGTGCAGGCGATGATCGAGCGGGCGAGCGAGGCCGGCTGCGGGGCTTAATCGCCGAGTGCTTTGGCAGCGGCGGCCAGCACCTGCGGGACTCGAAACGGCTTCGTGAGATAGCCCGACACACCGAGGTTCACCGCTTCGATGGCGGCGGACTCGGTCGAATATCCGGTGATGATGATGACGGGCAGATCGGACTTGAACCGCTTGGCTTCACGAATCATGCTGATGCCGTCCATCACGGGCATCCGCAGATCGGCGATGAGCAGATCGTAGCGAGTCTGACGCATGCGATCGAGCGCCGTGAGTCCATCGGGCGCCACGTCGACGTCGTACTCGGCGAGCGCGAAGGTGCGTGAGAGCAAGTCGCGAATGCCCGGCTCGTCATCCACGACGAGCACGCGTCGCCGTGCGGGCGAGCCTGCTCCCGAAGCGGTGGCCGGTTCGGCGGCTGCTGGAGGCGGCACCCGGACCGGTCGGGTTTGCTGGCTATCGAGCCACGCGTCGATGTCGCTCTTGCGGAAGCGCCATTGGCGACCAACCCGCACCGCCGGTATCTTGCCGGCCTTGATCAACCGGTACACAGTCCGAAGGTTGACCTGGAGATACTCCAGGACTTCTTCTGTGGTGAGGAAGGTTTCGTCAATCATCCTGGTCACGCGATCGGTAGTTCCACGGTGAATACTGCGCCGCCTTCAGGGTGGTTACTCGCCGAGATACGGCCGCCGTGCTCTTGCACGATGCCGTACGCGAGCGCCAACCCCAAGCCGGTGCCCTGCCCGACTTCTCTTGTCGTGTAGAACGGCTCGAAGATCCGCGGCAGCGTATCATCCCCAATGCCCGCCCCGGTATCCCGAATCGAAGCGATCACCCATTCTGAATCCGCGCCGAGTCGGGTCGTGACTTCGATGCGACCGGGACCTCGCGTTGCGGTGACCGCTTGTTCCGCGTTCATGACGATGTTGAGAAATACCTGATGGAGGAGGATCGGGTCGATGTGAATGCGAGGGAGATGCTGGTCATAGTGTCGCACGACTTCGATGAGTTTCGACCGGCACGACGCCTTGCGCAGGGCCAGCACGCGCTGCAAGACGCCGTTGACGCCCGCCGGGCGGCGCTGCAGGCGGCCGGCACCGGAAAACGCCAGCAGGTGCCGAACGATGCGTGCGGCGCGATCGGCGTCGCGAGCGACAGCGCGAATCTCTGACCGAATCGATTGAGGCACGGCGCCAGTGGCGCGCAGCAACTCGAGATGTCCGAGCACGCTCTGGAGTGGATTGTTCAACTCGTGCGCCACACCTGCGACGAACTGCCCGAGTGCGGCGAGCTTCTCGGACTGCATCAGTCGACCACGCAGCTCTTCGCGTTCGCGTTCGGCAGCCACTGGCTCCAGATCGCGCGCGACAATCACACGCCCTGCCTGCCGTCCGCCGTCAGTGACCAGCCCCGTGACCGTGACCATGTACGGACCGCCGAGTACCGAATCGGTCACCTCGCGCACGGCAGCCGGCTCCAATGGATCCTCGAGGTCTCGAATCCAGCCCGCGAGCTCCGGACCGACGCATGCCGTGAGGGGCTGCTGCACCAGCGTCTCGGGCAAGCGACCAACGGCGCTGGCAAATGCCTGATTGACTCGCACCACACGGCCGTCCGGATCGATCACGACGATGAGGTGCGCGATCGATGCGAAGAGTTGTTCGAGCTCGCGCCTCGACTGCATGACCGAGCCGAGTAGTTGCACGGCTTCCACCGTGCCAGACAGCTGCCGGCCCAGTTCGTCCGCGCGGTTCAATAGCGTGATGTCGTCGCCGGGCTCGATGCGAACGCCTTCGAACACGAGCGTGCCAAGAGCCCGTCGGCACCCGCGCAGCGGAACCGTCAGCATGCTCGTGGCGGCGTTGTGTGACGAGGCGAGTCCTGCGCGCAGCGTGCGCAACGCGCCCGCAGCTGGCGCGATCGGGTCGTCGGCCCGAATCGACGTGGCGCCTGCACGATACTCAGGATCGGACGACGCGACGGCTTCGAGCGTTCGGGTGTCACGTTCGTGCACCCAGACCGTTGTGCGGTCTGCTCCAAACAATCGCGTGGCGGCGACGCACAAGGCTTCCAGGGCGGGCCTCAGCGCGAGCGATGCCGACAGGCGCTCGGAGAAGGCGTCGATGACCTGACGGACCTCCGCCTCGAGTTCCTCGCGTTGGCGCAGGCGCGAGAGCTCCAGTGCGAGCAGGAGTCCAGCCGGCACGTCGCTGCTCTCGATTGCGGCGGCGGCAGTGTCGCCGAGTCCGGTCGGCAGGCCCACGGCGAGCACGCCCACGCGTCGCGCGGCGCTCACGAGCGGCACGAGCAGTGCTTCGTCGGTGCCGAGTCGGGCGTGCAGGTTCGGCATCTGCGCCGCAGCCGAACGCACGACGGTGACGGCCCTGGTTCCAAACGCTTGCGACAGCAGCGCCGACTCGCGGACGGCCGGTTCCCACGTGTCCGTCGGCAGATGATCCAGTCCGGCGCCAGAGGTCACCTGCAGGTGGCCGCTCGCGGGCGTATGCTCGAACAGGATTGAGCACGCGCCACCGCTCAGCTCGAGGGCGCGTGTGTGCAGCAGGCCCAGGGCCGTGTGTCGTCCTCCGCCATCAGCCAGGAGCGACAGCAGCGAGGGCACGCGGGTTGACGGCGTGCTGCTTGACGGCGTACTGCTTGACGCCGGCATAGGAAATGGATGCGGTTGTCGTTCGTTCACCAGGGAAGCCGCGAGGCCGGGGCGATTCTATCCGACTCAAACTAGCGAGGCTACGCCTCAGACCGGCGAGTCTAAGCTCAACAGCAATGGGCCGGCCGAATGATGCGGCCTGCCGTCTAATTCAGCATAAGGGGCCCTTCCGCAGCGCATGTCGACCGACGAAGAGCTTGTCGCCCGCTCGATGGGTGGCGATCAGGAAAGCTTTAATCAGCTCATCCTTAGATGGGAGCGGCCGATCTATGCCCTGGCGTACCGGACAATCGGTCGCGAAGAGGATGCGCGCGACGTGTGCCAGGAGACCTTTCTCCGGGCTTTTCGCGCACTGCCGAAATTCAGACGCGAGGCCAAGTTCTCTTCCTGGCTGTATCGCATCGCGCTGAATCTGTGCCGGGATTGGGCGCGTCGAGAGCGCCGAACACCTGTCGTGCAGGCGCCCGAGGATACCGATCTGATGGAATTGGCGGCTGCCGCCGAACCTTCGGAACCGATCGAACACCTCGTGGCGCGCAAGGACCTGGCTCGGCGTGCAGAGCAGGCGATGGCGTTGCTTCCTGAAGAGCAACGTACGGCCATCGTGCTGAAGGAGTATCACGGGCTCACGTTCCAGGAGATTGCGGACCTCCAAGGCTGTCCGCTGAGTACAGTCAAAACACGGTTGTATCAAGGGCTGTCGGTCTTGCGCCGGGAGTTGGCGCGCAGCCCTGGCAGAGTGGCGTAACCATGACGAATGACAGTGGGTGCACGTTCGGCGAGCGGCGCGGCGAGGTGCTGATCGCCTATTTGTACGACGACATCGATTCACGCGACCGGACAGCGTTCGAGCGACACCTGTCTACGTGCGCACCATGTCGACTCGAGATGGGCACGCTCTCGGACGTGCGTGACGGACTGGCGGAGTGGGCCGCTCCGGATGTGGCCGACGGCATCGGAGGCACCGCGCCCCGTTCGGCGCTCCGACTCGTCGAACCCCCAAGAAGCAAGAGCTGGCGCGTTCTCGCCGACGCCCCGATCTGGATGCAAGCAGCGGCGGCCATGCTCGTTGTCGCGGCATCCCTCGGATTGGCGAACATCAATCTCACGTACACACGCGAAGGGTTGTCGGTCACCACCGGCTGGATGCGTCCCGCGCCTGAGGCTCCCGTGAACGCAGGTTTGCAACCACCAACGTCCACGCCGGCAGCGTCAACGCCGGCACCGTGGCGCGCCGACCTGACGGCCCTCGAGCAGCAACTTCGCCAACAGATCGCCGCGAAACCGGCGCTGGCCCTGGCGCCTGCGCCGCGGGCACCGGCTGCGCCAGACGATGAAGCGGTCATGAAGCGCGTGCAGGCACTGCTGCAGGAAAGCGAGCGGCGGCAGCAGAGTGAGCTGGCCCTTCGAGTCGCAGAGATGGCGCGCGACAGTCAGGCCCAACGTCAGGCCGATCTGGTTCGCATCGATCGGACACTGGGATTCCTGCAGAGCCGAACCGGTGTCGAAGTGATGCGCACGCAGCAGCAATTGAACAACCTGGCGCAGCGCGTGTCGGAACAGCGGTAGATGCTTCACGGATCAAGTGACAGAGGTGAGAAGAGTGTCATGCGCACAGTAATGTCGTCGGCAGTGGTCGGGTTGGCTGTAACGGCGTCAGTCGCTGGTGCACAAACCCCTGAACAGCGGCGAGTCGTCGCCAGTCCCGCCAACGAAACCGCACAGATTCAGCGGCTCCGCGAGGGGCGCTATCAGCTGGGTCAAATGGAACGACTGCTCGAAGGCGCCGTCGAACACGGCGCGACCGTGATTCGAGATCGACTCCAGGCCGTCATGCCGGCGGACATGCTGCTGACCGAGAACGCGCGCGCCCGCGGATTCCGGCTTGATGGCTACGGCGTGTTCTTCGACGTCGAAGTTCCCGATCTGGGTGGGACGCTCACCTGGAGCTACATGACGCTGGATCAGAACGCGCTTGGGCTCGACGCCGCACTCCAGACCCTGCGCTCCTACGTTCAAGCGGGCAACGACGTGAACCTGCAGCAGGCGCTGAAACGAGTGGAACTGCAGGTGTCGCCCATGTCGACTCGTGCGGCGAACTCGGGCGCCGTGTCCGCGATTCCAGCGAGCGGCTCGGCTGTGGTACCAGCGGCAGCGCCGGCCAGGCCGATGAACGACCCGGTCCTTGCGAATCCCGACGAAGCGTACCGAACGGAAATCCGCGACGCGTTGATCGACGCCATGCTCGAGCACAGCCGGGGGCTGGCATTGGGTGCGAACGAACTGTTGACGGTCGCCGCACGACGCACGGACGACCGACCTCGCCTTGGTATCGACACCGACGCCCGCACCGTTGTCCTCTCGATCAAGGGGTCGGACCTGATGGCGTTTCTCGCCGGGCAGCTCACGTCCGAGGAAGCACGGGGCCGTATCGAAGTCCGTGTGTTCTAGAATGACGGCATGCGCGCATGCTTCGTGACTCTGGTGTTGGCTCTCGCGGCATCGGCCTGCGGCGGCCCCGCGATCGATCTCAAGACAGCACTGCAGATTCAGGACGTCTCGACCGGCTGGCTCGATGAGGGCGTGGTCAACGGGCAGAACAAGATCGTGCCGTCGGTCACATTCAAGTTCAAGAATGCGACGAGCCAGCCCATCTCCACCTTGCAGGGCAACATCATCTTTCGTCGCGTCGGCGAGAACGACGAACTCGGCAACGGCTTCGTGCGTGTGACGGGAACCGACGGGCTCGCGGGTGGTGCGACTTCACAGGTGCTGAGCGTGAGCTCGCAGCACGGGTACACGAGCACCGAAGCGCGTCAGCAGATGCTGCAGAACACACTGTTCGTCGACGCTCGGGTGCAGGTCTTCGCCAAGTACGGGTCCACGCAGTGGACGCTCATCGGCGAGTATCCGATCGAGCGTCGCGTCATCACGAAGTAGGCCCGTCTGCCAACCGTGTCGGCCGTTCCCGCTCCTGCGCTCGACCGCCGCCTCGGTCCCATCGATGCCGCGGCGATCGTCGTCTCCAATGTCATTGGCGGCGGCATCTTCTTCGTTCCCATTCTCGTTGCGCGTTTCGTGCCGAG
>JBEBGB010000620.1:0-3270 GCA_040081675.1 Vicinamibacterales bacterium | reverse complement strand
GTGTGGATCGTGGTCGGTGCCGCCGCACTGATAGCCGCCGCGACCCGCGTCCCAACGACCCGCGAGCGCATCATTGGTATCGCCAGGGCCGTGCGCGACTATCCGGCGCGCTCTCGACGTGCGCGGACGGGTGCGGAAGCGATGCCGTTCACGAGACTGGCAGCATCGCAGGTCGGTTATGGGCCGCTGATGCAGAAGCATTTCACGTCGCCCAAGCCCTTCACCTCTTTCACCGTCATCGACCAGCAGAACGGCGCCGCAGCGTTTCGTGGCGGTGCTCCAATTCGCCAGGTGCACACGGATGTGCTCGGTGACATCAACACTGTGTGGATAGGCGACCTGTCTGACCTTCATGCTCCGGGCCGCTACGTCGTTGTTGCCGACAACGGCATGTCCAGCTACCCGTTCGATATCGGTACCGCCGTGTTCGACCCTGCGATTCGTGCAGTTCAGCGTGCCCTGTATTTTCAGCGCGCCTTCACGGCCATCGACGCAGAGCACGCTGAAGGCCCCTGGACGCACGGTAGCGACGCTGGTCGCGCGCCAGCCGGCGTGCGTCAAGGCTGGCACGATGCCGGCGACTTCTCGATCTACAACGCGCAGGCCGCGTCGAGCCTCTTCTGGCTGCTCGAGGCGTACAACGACTTCTCGCCGCAAGCAGACGACACGAACATTCCCGAATCGGGCAACGGCGTTCCCGATTTGCTGGATGAAGCGCGGTGGGAACTCGAATGGATGCTGTCGGTGCAGGAGTCGGTTGGCGGGTTTCGCAACACGACCTGCCTCGAGCAGTACGGTCCCTACGGGACGAATCGACACGATGACTCGACGCTGGCAGACAACCGTCGCGCGTATGTGTCAGGCGAAGTCGGCACGATACCGACAGCTCGAGCCGTGGGAACTCTGGCCTATGCCGCCACGGTCTTTCGCCCGTTCGATCAGGAATTCGCTGAGCGCAGCCTGAACGCGGCACGGAGGGGTTGGCAGTATCTCGAAGCCAGGCGCGGCGAGAACACAGATGGTCCGACCTGTCCTGCGTCCCGCCAGGATGGCGACGCGGTGGCCGGCCGTCACGTGCGTGCGTACGCAGCCGCCGGCATGTTGCTCGCCACGGGAGACTCCGGGTTCGACAGAGCGTTCGAAGAGAACGCCGATAGTCTCGCGAACGATCCCAGCACGTATCGACCAAACGTGTATGCCGCGTTGCTGTACCTTCGCGCGGCTGCGGGCGACCCGATTCGAAAGGGCACGATCAGAGATCGTTTGCGCGAGCAGGCGGACGCGATGCGAGCCGATTCGATCGGTCATCCGTTCGAGTGGAGCGGAAGGTATTTCTGGGGTTCGGTGAATGCGGGATTCGAGCGCGCTGGCGGTTTCGCGGTCAGACGTTGTCTGGCCGACCCACGTGGCGCATGGGCGGACTGCGACGCTGCGGCCTCGAACGTTCACTATGCGCTGGGTAGGAACCTGTTCCACCTGTCGTACATCAACGGTCTTCCAGGTGTGACCAGGAGTCACGCATTCGCGTTCCATCACTGGCTCGCCAGTCTGAACGCCACGCCGTTTCTCTTTCCTGGAATGGTGGCTGGAGGGCCGAACGCGACACCGGAGCCCGAAGACGGTTCAGCGCCGAGCGCGCGACCGAGAGCGGTGTGGGGATATTGGGGCGATCCCGCGATGCCACGCGACGCCTCGACGCCGATGGACGGCCGCTACACCGACAACGACAGTTGGTCGACCAATGAAATCGACGTCGTCTGGCAGGCAGCGGCTCTCTACAATCTCTACTTCGCTCAGTGGTTGAGCAATCAGGGCTTGTCGCGAACGAACACCTCGACGCTCTCCACCACGCCGGCAGATCGATAATGGCGCCACTGGTCTCGAAACGTTGACGCCTTCAGGATCTCGTCCAGAACTCTTGGCTGCTCTCGATCGACCAGGACGAGTGTTGGCTGCCACCGAGTGAAGTCTTCAACGACTGCCGATTCGAGATAGGTCCGCCCGTCCTTCGGCTGCTCAGTGCCCGCTCGAACAGCACGTTCCTGCTCGGTAATCCCCGGCAGCAACCAGAGACACGAAAAGCGCGACGCCCACTCGGCGCCCACCAACTCGGCGACTGGCGCAGCCGGGAAGAGCGACAGCGTCATGCTCGCCATCGTTCGCGGGCGGCCAGGCTGCAGCGTCTGCTCGACGAATTGGTGGACGTTCGTGACAATTCGACTGCGTTCGTGCCGGTTGATACGAATGGTTCGCACGGTCGTCATGGCCGCGACCGCCGCGACCATGAGCGCGAGCCAGGTCGAGAGGAACACCGTTCGCGGCACCGTTCGCGACACCGTTAGCGACGGCGCGAGTCGGCTCGCAAATGCCTTGCGCGCAACGTCCAGCCCCAGGGTCACGACAGAAAGAGCCAGCGCGACGATGAAGAAGGACTGTGCTGGCAGAAACTGGTATTCCCACCCCTGACCTTGCAGAAGGTAGCCGCCAAACGCACCAACTCCCGCAAGCGCAAAGATCTCGCGCTGCATGGCTACGCCAGGCGGCACGCCCCGTACAGCAAGCGACGCCAGGGCCGCGACCAGATAGACGAAATAGCTCGGGCGCAGCTGCGCAGCACCGTAAGCGGGGTAGTAGGTCAACGCGAGCGGCACCGCAAAAGAGAGGTAGCCGGGAAACTGGATCGCGGCAGCAGCTTGGACGATGAGCAGCGTGATGACACCTACGATGCTCTCGATGCGCACCATCGCGTGCCAGTTGCCTTTACGCAGGCGCACGCCGAGTTCGACGAGCAGAATGGCGAGCGCATAGTGTGGCTTGATGCTCACAGCCAACGCGAGCGCCACTCCAACCAACGCGCCCTTCAGACGGCTGATCGGCGCGTCTGCGGCTCGAAGTCCCGCGGCGACGAGATAGGGAACGTAGCCGAGGACTATGAGGTGCTCTCGCTGACCGAACATGATGCCTGGCAGACACAGGAGTGCGGCCGCCAGGAGCACCGCCATCGATGCGCGAAGGTCCCTGTCCGCGTCGGATAGAGCGTCGCGCAAGAGCGTCCACGAGAGCGTCAACGCTGCCGTGGCCACTACCGCGACGAGCAGACGCCAGGCAAGGATCGTGTCGATCTGCACCCATCGGCCCATTCGGACGGCGACAAGACTCAGTTGAATGGCGAGCGGTGGATTGAACTCCACCAGGTCGCGCGAGTACAGGACCGCGCCAGCGTCGAGGCGCCTCGCCACGGTCAGGAGCCACGCCACGTCACCCTCGGGC
>JBEBGB010000619.1:0-3271 GCA_040081675.1 Vicinamibacterales bacterium | reverse complement strand
ACGGCGGCCGCGCGCCTGGTCTCGTCAGGTGCCGGCCCACCCCAGGTGCGACGAATCGTGACAAAGTGGCGCGGACTCAGAATCTGCTCGAGGCGGTCTTCGGCGTAGTCGAGCGGCTGTGGCAGCACCTGGGCAGACGCGTCTCGCAGGATAGCCGACAGCGACTTCTGGGGCTCCTGCTGACGTGCCGAGACAAATCTCGCCGAGATGGCATGCGCGGCGGTGAACGGAATGCCCTGCTCACGAACCAGGGTATCGGCCAGCTCCGTCAACGTTGTCCATCCTTCACCGGCGCGGGCCTCGAGACGAGTCGCGTCGAAGGTGGCTGTGCCAAGGGCGGCCGCGACGATTTTCACCGCGCGCATCGCGTCCTTGAACATGGAGAAGACGAGCGGCTGCAAGTCGTCTTCCGTGTCGTTGATATCGCCAAACGGCGTGTTGTGGACCGCGGTCATGACGGCTTGCGCCTGTCCGACGGCCTTGCTGCCAATGACCCGCGCGTGCTCGAGCGCCACCGGATTGCGCTTCTGCGGCATGATGCTGCTACCCTGCACGAAGCCGTCGCCGAGGCGGACGTAGTCGAACTCGGATGTTGACCACAGCAACAGATCCTGGACAAAGCGGCCCATGCCCGTGACCAGCACCATCGCCGCGGCGGCGCTCTCGAGCAGATAGTCGACCGTGGCTATGCTGCCGTAGGTGTTGACGGTCGGCGCCGAGAAACCGAGCAGATCCGACGTGAGCGTCCTATCGATGTCGAACCCGGTGCCGGTGATGGCACACGCCCCGAGCGGATTCACGTTCGTGTGCCCGAAGGCACCTTTGAGCCGCGTGGCGTCGCGTTCCACTTGCTCGATGACCGCGAGCAGATAGTGCGCAACGGTTGTGGGCTGCGCCCGCTGAGTATGCGTGTGCACGGCGAACACGGTATCGTGATGGGTCGCAACCAGCGCCAGAAGCGAACGGCGCAGGTCGAGCGTGGCAGCGGTCAGCTGCAACAGGCTCTCGCGCTGTCGCATGCGATACGTGGTCATCGCGATATCGTTACGGCTGCGCGCGGTGTGCAGACGGCCGGCAACGTCAACACCGCATGCCGCGATAATCAAACGGTCGATGTAGAAGAACAGATCTTCGTACGTGCCGTCGTACTGGACTTGCCGAACCTCGGCTTCATTGACCGAGTCGAGCGCAACGCGAATGGCGTGCGCGTCGCCCGGTGAAACGATACCCTGGTTGGTGAGCATCACGAGGTGGGCGTAGTGAAGCGCCATGAGCGGCGACAGAAAGTTCGCCTTGGCATCCTCGAAGTTCTCGTTGAGGACGTATGTCACGTACTCCGGGGCAAAGCGCATGAAGCCGAGTATAGCGTCACATCTTGCCCGGGCGAGGCCGCCGCGCGGCGACGCACCAACGACGATCGAACGTGTCGCCGATCCGGAGCGCGTGGCGGCCTTCCTGGACGACGCCGCGCATGTGCCTGGCGGGTACACCAGTGCAGTCCTCTTCCCGCGAAGCGAACGAGAGGTGTCGGACGCTGTCGCATCCGCCCAGTCGGTGCTGCCCATTGGCGCGCAGTCGTCCCTCACGGGCGGGGCGACACCGCGCGGCGAGATCGTGCTGAGCACCTCGCGCCTCCGCACACTCCGCGCGGCGGATGAGGGCCGGCTCCGGGCCGGCGCCGGCGTGACGCTGGTGGAGGTCGGCACCTTCTTTCGTGAGCACGGTGCAACCTACCCGCCTGGGCCCACTTTTCTCGGCGCAACCGTCGGTGGCACGGTCGCCACCAACGCCGCTGGCGCGGCCACCTTCAAATATGGAACGACGCGGGCGTGGATAGACGAGTTGACGGTGGTGTTGGCGAACGGCGAGGTGCTCGACCTTCGACGCGGTGAGTGCGTGGCGCACGCGGACGGCTACTTCGACATCGCCATGTCGAGCGGGGTGACCCGAGTTCCCCTACCCCGCTACATCATGCCGGCCGTGCCAAAGCTGTCGGCGGGCTACTACGCGGCGCCGGGAATGGACCTCGTCGATCTCTTCATCGGTTCGGAGGGCACGCTGGGCGTGATTACCGAGGCGACGCTCCGCGGTCTGTCGCCGGCACCAGCGGCCTGTCTGGCCTTTGTCACGTTTCGCGAGCGGACTCGCGCGCTGACCTTCGTTCGTACGCTTCGCAACTCGGCGCTCCACACATGGCGCAGCAGCCACGCCTCCGGAGTGGATGTGTCGGCTATCGAGCACATGGACGCGCGCAGCCTGGCCCTGCTGCGAGAGGACGGCGTGGACAGACGGCTAGGGGTCGCGCTCGATCCAGAGGCTGCGATCGGGCTCCTCATCATGATCGATCTGCCTTCCAGCACGACCGCGGCGGAGGCCTACGCGGCGTTCGCCTCGACGTCGGATCGGAGCGACGCGGCGGCAGGCAACCGAGCATCGCTTGCTCAGTTCGCCGCGATCCTCGGGGAGTTCAGCGCACTGGACGACACGTTGATTGCCCCGCCAGGCGACCGCTCTGGGTTCGATCGCCTCACTGCCCTGCGCGAGGCCGTGCCGACGGCGGTGAACGCGCGCGTCGGACGCGCACGCAGCAGTGTCGATCCTCGTATCGAGAAGACAGCGGCCGACGTCATCGTTCCATTCGACCAGTTCGAGACGCTGCTCGATCGCTATGAAGGCGAGTGGCGGAAACGAGGACTGGACGGCGCCATCTGGGGCCACATCTCGGACGGGAATGTGCACCCGAACGTCATCCCACGAAGCTTCGCGGACGTGGAGTCGGGCCGCGAGGCCGTGCTCGTGTTCGGCCGTGAGGCGATTCGGCTAGGCGGCGCTCCGCTGGCCGAGCATGGCGTCGGACGAAACGCGACGAAGCAGCGACTTCTGCTGGAACTCTACCGCACCGACGGCATCGAACAGATGCGCGCCGTGAAACGCGCGCTCGATCCAACCGGCAAACTGGCGCCTGGTGTGCTGTTTCCTCCTGAGTGAGTCGCACGCCCACAGTTCGATCGGGCCGTACGCAATCGGGGCGCTCAGGAGATCAGAAGACCGAGGCCAATGGTCGCGAGTCCGCCGACAATCAACCAGAGTACGAGACCGGACGTGCCACTCGCGAGACGGCTGGGACTGAGCTGGTCGTCAGAGAACATGAGCAGTCGACCGATGCGTCCCTGCTCGGCGAACGATTGCGCAATTGCTACCAACAGGAGCAGCCATCCGATGCCCAGCGCAACGCGGCCGCCAACACCCGTGAGCAGCCTCGTCGCCAGCA
>JBEBGB010000618.1:0-3273 GCA_040081675.1 Vicinamibacterales bacterium | reverse complement strand
AGGGCGTCGAGCGGTGGCAGCACGGTGCTCGTCGGTTTTGCCGCCGAAACCGAAAACGTGCTCGAACGCGCGGCAGAGAAGCTGCGCGCCAAACAAGTGGACCTTATCGTTGCCAACGACGTATCGAGACGCGATGCGGGGTTCGATGTGGATTCGAACGAAGTGACGCTCGTGAGCGAGCAGGGCACCGAAGCGATTCCACTGCAGTCGAAGGCACGCGTCGCCGCGGTCATTCTTGATCGCGTCGAGCAATTGCTCTCGACGCGATCGGGGCGATAGGCGGTTGGCGATGGGCGGTAGGGCTTCAGGCGTGTCACGCTGTCAGGTGAAGGAGATTGGACAAGTGCCTGCGTGACCGCTTGCGACCATGCCCAGCGCCTATCGCCCAGCGCCTATGGCCTCGTTTTCTGCGCCCATCGCCCATTGAAGGTTCCGTGAAATGGATCGTGATCAACTCCTCGAACATTTGAGATTCGCCGCAGAGACAGGCATTGCTGGCGTCAGTCGAGACGCCGAGTGGCGTGTGCGGCAAGTCGTGAATGCTGCACCCGGAACAGACTCGCCGGCGCTGGACGAACCAGCGGACGCGGTCCCGCTTGTGCAGTTGGCGGCGGGAGCTGGCGCAGCGTCCATATCTGGGTCTGCTGATGCCGCCGCGCTTCTGGCGTCCATCCAGACGGAAATCGGACCAGCCTGCACACGGTGCAAGCTCCACGCATTGGGGCGCAGTCAGGTCGTGTTCGGTGTCGGCAACCCGAACGCTCGGCTCATGTTTGTCGGCGAAGCGCCTGGCGCAGACGAAGATCAGCAGGGCATTCCGTTCGTTGGACGGGCGGGACAGTTGCTGACGAAGATCATCGAAGCCATTGAGCTCAAACGCGAGGACGTCTACATCGCGAACGTGATCAAGTGTCGTCCGCCGCAGAACCGAAACCCTGAGCCCGACGAAGTCGATACCTGCGAACCCTTTCTCTTCCAGCAGATCGACGCCATCAAGCCCAGAGTGATCGTGGCGCTCGGCAAGTTCGGCGCGCAGACGTTGCTGAAAACGCTCGATCCAATTTCCAGACTCCGCGGCCGGGTCTTCGACTTCCGAGGCGCCAAGCTCGTTCCCACCTTTCATCCGGCGTATCTCCTGCGCAACCCGCCAGCCAAGCGAGAGGTGTGGGAGGATATGAAGCTGGTGCGTCAGCTCCTGAACGACGGGCAATAGGGCTCCAGGCTTCAGGCTCCAGGCTTTAGGCGGTGTCGCAGAGAGCGGCCCCACCTGTTGATGGCCGCTCGGTTTCGATGCCCAGAGCCCAGCGCCTAGAGCCTAGCGCCAAGAGCTAAGGCTCGGATCCTAGAGCCCAGCGCCCAGCGCCTAGAGCCTACTCAGTGCCACCTAAAGAGTCCTTGTTCGTTCGCGTCGCAGTTCCAGTCCCTTCTTTGGACCTGCTTACCTACGGCGTGCCCGAAGGCCAGCCCAAGCCCTCGGTCGGCGCACGTGTCGTGGTGCCCCTTGGCGCGCGCAGCGTCACCGGCATCATCGTCGAGGTGTCGCACGCGTCGACGGCTCCTGAAGGTACGGATGTAAAGCCGCTGCGACAGGTTCTGGACGCCGAGCCGTTCATTCCTTCCGACGTCGTGGAGCTTGCGCGCTGGACCGCCGAGTACTACGCAGCCGGTGCGGGCGAAGCGATTACGGCGGTGTTGCCACCGAAGACCCGCGGCGAGCGAGTGGACGCGCACAAGACCGCGCGCATCATCAGCCTGTCGGCCGCCGGCATGGACCCTTCGCTCCAGGCCACCGCTCGTCAGCGCGAGGCCTTGGACGTGCTGCAAGGCGCGCCCGACGGCGTCTCGTCGGCCGAGTTGACGAAGCGGGGCATCAGCGCGGACATCGTCTCTCGATTGCTGAAGGCCGGCCTGGTCACTGCGCGTCAGGACCGAGTGGACCGCGATCCGTTCGGCTCGTCTGCGTCGGACCTTGGACCGCCCGACACGTCGCGCAAGCTGTCGCTCGAACAGGATCGCGCGCTCGAAAGATTACTCGCGCTGGCTTCGACGCGCTCGTTCAAGGCAGCGCTCCTGCACGGGGTCACTGGCAGCGGGAAGACCGAGCTGTACTTGCGCCTGGCCGCGGCCGTGCGGGCATCGGGCCGTCGAGTGCTGATGCTCGTGCCGGAGATCGCACTCACTCCGCAGGTCGCAGCGCTGTTCCGGCAGACCTTTCACGAGCGCGTCGCCATTCAGCACAGCGGACTCTCGGACGGTGAACGTCACGATCAGTGGCAACGCATTCGTCGCGGCGACGTGGACGTCGTGGTGGGAACGCGTTCTGCTGTGTTTGCGCCGCTTCGCGATGTCGGTCTGATCATCGTGGACGAGGAACACGACGGTTCGTACAAACAGGAAGAGAGCCCGCGCTACAACGGTCGCGATGTGGCGATGGTCCGCGCCCAGCGCGCCGGAGCGCTGGCGGTGCTCGGGTCGGCCACGCCTTCGATGGAAACTTACGCGCACGCCATAAGTGGCAAGTACGAGCGCATCGTGCTCGAGAAGCGCGTGCTCGAGCGTCCGCTTCCTTCCGTCACTGTCGTCGACATGCGCGAGGAATATGCGGCCGAAGGGCCGGACGTCATTCTCAGTCGCGCGCTACGCGACGCCCTCGCGTCCCGCGTCGAACGAGGCGAGCAGTCCATCGTCTTGCTGAACCGGCGTGGATACGCCACGGCCGTGTTCTGTCGACAGTGCTCGGGCACGATCGATTGTCCCAATTGCAGCGTCTCGCTTGTCGTTCATGGCGAGGGCACAGCAAAACGGGCGCGGTGTCACTACTGCAACTACTCGGCGCGCGTCCCGCCGGCATGTCCGACGTGCAAGGCGCCGTACCTGGAACAAATGGGTTTTGGCACTGAGCGCGTCGAGGCGCAGGTGAAGAAGCAGTGCCCAAGCGCTCGCGTGGCCAGGCTTGATCGGGATTCCGTTCGCAAGAAAGGCTCGCTCACTGCGCTGCTCGCGCGCTTCCGCGCCGGCGAGATCGACGTCCTCGTCGGCACACAGATGATTGCGAAGGGCCACGATTTTCCGCGGGTGACGCTCGTCGGCGTGGTGTCGGCAGACGTCGGTCTGGGCATGGCCGACTTCCGCGCATCGGAACGCACCTTCCAACTGCTCACGCAAGTTGCAGGACGAGCGGGCCGCGGCGAAACGGCGGGGGAGGCCATCGTTCAGACGATTTACCCAACGCACTACAGCATTCAGTTGGCGTGCCGGCAAGACTTCCCGTCC
>JBEBGB010000617.1:0-3274 GCA_040081675.1 Vicinamibacterales bacterium | reverse complement strand
ACTCGAGCCCGCGGTCACGCGGTCGAGCGCGTACGGATTCTTCGTGTAGCCGGGCAGAATCGAGCTCACGGTCTCGAACGGCGTGAACGCCCACTCGGCAAGGTTCGACTTGGCAAGCACGATGGCTCCCGCCTCTTTGACGCGCTTCACCAGGAACGCGTCCTTCACCGGAACGTAGCCGGCCAACGACAGCGAACCGTTGCTGCTCTGCATGCCGGCCGTTTCGAAGTTGTCCTTCACGATGAGCGGCACGCAGTGCAGTGGTCCCGTCGGCTCTCCGCCTCGCGAGCGTGAGTCGAGCGCGTCGGCTTCCGCGAGTGCGTTCGGATTCACGAGGACAATCGCGTTCACCGCTGGTCCGTTCTTGTCGTAGGCCTCGATGCGACGGAGGTACGCCGACACCAGCGCGCGGCACGTGAGCGAGCCGGATCGAAAAGCGTCGTGGATCTGCGCGACCGTGCCTTCCTCGACGACGAAGGGCGCAGGTGTCTGCGCGGCGAGCGGTACTAAGGAAATGAGGGCAAGAAGCAGGACAATCGTCGACGCAACGCGAACTGGCACGCGCCGATCTTAGCGCGGTGGCGGCTGTTTCCTTGAAGCCGACTCCAGTACCATGTGCGCATGCGATCGTACCTGACGCTGCGAACAACGGGGATCACAGTGGCGCTGGCGGCCCTGGCCCTGACCCTGACCACGCTGACCACTATCCGCGCCGCACAATCCGACAGTGGACTGTCACAACGCGCGGCGGCGATCCTGTCGCGCTCGCCCCTCATCGACGGGCACAACGATCTCCCGTGGGAGATGCGCGTCCGGGTGGCGTACGACGCATCGAAGCTCGACATCCGGCAGTCGCAGCCCCAGCTCGAGACCGACATTCCGCGGCTGCGCGCGGGCCATGTGGGCGGCCAGTTCTGGTCGGTCTACGTGCCGGCCTCGATGTCGGGCCAGAAGGCCGTCGTCGCGACCATGGAACAGATCGCGTTCGTCCACGAGATGGCGCGACGGTATCCAGACACATTCGAGATCGCCGGCACCGCCGCCGACGTGCGTCGCATGTTCAAGGCCGGTCGTATCCCGTCGCTCATCGGCGTGGAAGGCGGACACTCGATCGACAACTCCCTGGCCACACTTCGCATGATGTACGCGCTCGGGGCGCGGTACATGACGCTCACCCACAACAGCAACACGCCCTGGGCGGATGCGGCGAACGACAAGCCCGAACACGACGGACTGACGTCGTTTGGCGAGACGGTGGTCCGCGAGATGAACTGGCTCGGGATGATTGTCGATCTGTCTCACGTCGCACCGCGGACGATGGCGCGTGCGCTGGACGTGACGGAGGCGCCAGTGATGTTCTCGCATTCGTCCGCCAAGGCGATCTGCGGAGTGCCGCGCAATGTGCCCGACGATATCCTGGCGAGGCTGCCCAGGAACGGCGGCGTCGTGATGGTGAACTTCTACAACGGCTTCGTGCCGCCCGACTGCCTCGCGCACGATCAGGCGGCCGCGGCGGCGGCCGCGCGCTTCAAACTGCAGTTCCAGGGAGATCCAAAAGCTGCACAGGCTGCCATCGATAAGTGGGAGGCCGAGAATCCGCCCCGCTCCACGCTGGCGCAGGTGGCGGATCACATCGACTACATCCGCAAGGTGGCCGGCATCGATCACATCGGTATCGGCAGCGACTACGACGGCATCGACGGACAGGCACCAACAGGACTGGAAGACGTGTCGAAGTATCCAGCGCTCGTCGTCGAACTGCTGCGACGCGGGTACTCAGACGCCGATGTCGAGAAGATCATCGGCGGCAACATTCTTCGCGCGCTCGAACAGGCCGAACAAGTCGCGGCACGCCTCCAGAAGCAGCGCGGGCCGTCGACGGCGACGATCGCACCGCTCGCCAGAGAGTAGTCGCTCCCGGCAAAGCGGCGCGACGCTCCCGGCTATCGGGGCGGCTGCACGGCGGGCGCGGGATTCTTGACGGCTTCGCGCTCGCCGTACCGCGCGCCGAGGAGGATGTCGAGCAGGCCGTAATTGGCCTCGTGACACGAGAACTCATAGAGCGGCCCGTCGGTTTTCACGATCGGCAGTTCGGCGGTCCACGGCCGCGTCCACGTGTTGGGATCCTCGACCGTGAACCGATAGTCGATTCTGTCGGCGTTCACCCGGGTGAAACGCTCCAGCACGTGCAGCGTGCCGGTAGACCCCAGCATCGCCGTCTTCGGGTGGAAGTTGGTCGTGTCGACCACCAGCGTGTCGCCTTCCCACCGGCCGCGCGAGTCACCACCCCAGCGGCGCAGCGATTCCGGCAGGTGCGGCCGTCCGTCGATCGGGATAAGCCGGGGCGCCGCCAGTTCACGCGTCACGATGACGTGATCGCGGGTCTGAACGATCTCCATCAGATCGTTGTAAGGCGGCGGCATCATCGGCGGACCCTCGTGCGTCCAGAGGATGCATCGTTCCTGCATCGGACGGTTCTCGTAACTGTCGAACCCGATCAGCGCACGCGCCGCCGCCACGCGTTGCTTGGCCTCTGGCGTTTGGGCGGGAAGGCGGCCATCAGGCGGATCGACGATGAGCGATGTCCGGAGGCTGGACAATGCTTTGGCATTCTCTGGTGTCAACCACAGCGAGTTGTCGTAGTGCGTGGGATCGTTCTGATTGACGCGCGCGCGCCGTTGCTCGTCGGTGGCGCCGAAGATGCCGGCGGCCAGCGGGTCCACACCGGGCTGGGTCAGGAGCTTCGTCAGCTCCGCCGCTTCTGCGTCCGTGAGGAATTCCTGACCGGCGTATCGCGCAGGACGCTCGAGCGGTGTGTAGGTCTGTGTTGTCCAGAAGCCCGTGAGGTCAGGGTGGCCGTCCGCGGTCCGCGGCAGGGTCCTGCGGCCTGGAGGTGTCTGGGCGTGAACGCTCAATGAGACGGCAGTCGCGAAGACGATGACAACGAGCCACTCGCGCTTCATCGCGGACCTCCAGACGCAGTGGCCGGCATCATATATCAGCAGGCGATCGCGTCCGAAGACCCGTCACCAAACTTCCAGCTTGATGACGGGCCCACTTATCTGATTGCCGGTCGCCGTGTGCGACGCTCTCAGGCTCAGGTCAACGCCGCCGATTCGGCCGGCTGCCGGAGGCGCGGTCATCCTGCTGGACCCCGGAGGCCTGCCCCCCGGAGACAACCACGGTAAACGCCCCGCTGTTGTCGCCGAAGTTGTTGTCGTTGATACCAAGCATCAAGCGCCCGGATGCTGGCATGGGCAGCGGCTGGGTCTGC
>JBEBGB010000101.1:0-12320 GCA_040081675.1 Vicinamibacterales bacterium | reverse complement strand
GTCGAGGCCGTCTCCGAAGAGAGCTATTTCTTCAAGCTCTCCGCCTTCCAGCAGCCGCTGCTCGAGCACTATCGCAGCACCCCCGACTTCGTCACGCCGCCGGTTCGCCGCAACGAGATGCTGTCGTTTCTCGAGGCCGGACTCGACGATCTGAGCATCAGTCGAACGTCTTTCAAATGGGGCATTCCAGTTCCCGACGACCCTGCACACGTCATGTACGTCTGGTTCGATGCGTTGACGAACTACATGACGGCCGCTGGCTACGGGTCAGACGATCCCGCGTCTGCCGCGCGCTTCGAGAGGTACTGGCCGGCCGATGTACATCTCATTGGCAAGGAGATCGTGCGACAACACGCGATCTACTGGCCAGCGTTCCTGCTGGCTGCCGGTCTGCCGCTGCCGCGCCAGGTGGTGAGTCATGGCTGGTGGCTCATGGACGGCGCGAAGATGTCGAAGTCGAAGGGCAATGTGGTCCGCCCGCACGACTACATCGAACGGTTCGGACTCGACGCGTTCAGGTACTTCGTGTATCGGGAAATGGTGTTCGGGCAGGACGCGAGCTTCACCGATGAAGCCATGCTCGGGCGCTACAACGCCGATCTCGCAAACGACCTCGGAAATCTGGCGAGCCGGGTAATGACGCTGCTGCATCGCAGTTGCGGGGGGCGCGTGCCGAATCCGGACCTGGCGCTCATGGCACGGCCGGAAGAGCAGGGCCTTGCCAGGGCAGCAGCCGACCTGATCGCAAAGGTGCCGTCGGCTGTTCGCAGCTTCCAGTTGAGTGTCGCGCTTCGCGACATCTGGGAGCTGGTTGGCGCTTCCAACCGCTACATCGTGACACGCGAGCCCTGGAAGCTCGCGAAGGACCCGGCGCGCCGTGCGGAACTCGAGACCTCGCTATTCGCGTCTGCGGATACGCTTCGCGTGGTTGCGGAACTGCTGCGTCCCTTTGTGCCGACTACCGCCGAACGTCTGTTGAACATGCTTGGTCAGCCAGTCGAAGCCGCGTCGTGGATGACGCTGGCCGTTGGAACCTTGGAGGCGGGTACGACGCTCGGCGAGACCGTTGCGTTGTTCCCGAGGATTGAACTCACAGTGGAGGCCCTACAACAAATGGCAAACGACACTCCGGGCACGCCTGAGCCCACAGCGGCGTCTACACCGGCGTCGGCAGAGACCGCGCCAGATCCGGCCGCGGCACCCGCGCCTGCGGCATCCGCGCCCGTGGCGGCAGCCGCACCAGCGGCCTCGACGGTCGCCGAGTTGATCTCGTACGACGACTTCATGAAGATCGACCTCAGAGTCGCCAAGGTTGTGACGGCTGAACGTGTGCCGAAGTCGAAGAAGCTGATGAAGCTGCTTGTCGACACGGGCGTCGACCAGCGGACGATCGTCGCCGGAATTGCTGAGGCCTACGAGCCAGAGGCGCTGGTCGGACGCACCGTCGCCATCGTCTTCAACTTGAAACCCGCCAAGTTGATGGGCATCGAGTCGAACGGCATGGTTCTGGCGGGTAGCGCCGAGGGTGGCCGGCCGTGCCTTGTCAGCTTCGAGGAGCCGCTTCCACCTGGTTCGCGCGTCCGTTAGAAGGTTTCGAAAGCGAATGAGGAACCGGCCGCAGTCCGGCGGTCGGCTCCACCCTGGCGTCGTGATCCGCAAAACGGGTATTCCTGCTCACGACGTTGACCGATACGATGCGATGATGCACGTCATGACACGCGTGTCATATGCTGGCTATCGCAGTTACGTGATCAACGACAACCCCCGGCAGGATCTGGTGCGAGCGTTCGTGGAGGCGCGCGGCGGCACGGCCGACGCGTCCGATCGACGCTGGCGCGGGTTTCTTGCCCTTCTGCAGTCGCCGAGGCTGCGTTCCGAGCTCCGATGATCGATTCGCATTGTCACCTGGCCGACGAGATCTTCACACCCGACCTCGCCGACGTCATCGAGCGTACGAAGCAGGCCGGGTTCGAACGGGTCATGGTCATCCTCGAAGCCGGCAACGCGCAGGAGGAAGCGCAGGCCAACAAGATCACGAAGTTGTGGCCGGAGGTGCGCGCCGCGGTTGGCGTCCACCCCCATCATGCGTCGAAGTACGCGGGGAATGCGCTGGCTGGCGTGGCAGCGGTCCGCGATCAGATCAAGCGGACGCCGTACGTCCGTGCGGTCGGAGAGATTGGTCTCGACTACCACTACGACTACTCGCCGCGTCCGGTGCAGCAGGCGGTCTTCCGTGCGCAGCTGCGGCTGGCTCGCGAGTTGAAGCTGCCCGTCGTCATCCATAGCCGCGAGGCGGACAACGACACCATCGACGCGCTGAAGACTGCAGGTGGGAAGGACGTGAAGGGCGTGCTGCACTGCTTCAGCGGCACGGTCGAACTGGCGAGCGAAGCGCTCGACCTTGGCTACTACCTGTCGTTTGCCGGCATCCTGACGTTTCCCAGCGCGCAGGACTTGCGCAATATCGCACGTCAGGTTCCCCTGGATCGGCTGCTCCTCGAAACCGACAGTCCGTTTCTCACGCCCGCGCCGCACCGCAGTGAACGCAACGAACCAGCCCGCATGGTGGCCACGGCCGAAACGCTCGCCGCGCTGAAGGGTGTGTCGCTGCCAGAGCTCGACCGTGCGACGACCGCCAATTTCCATACGCTCTTCCGCCCGTGATAAAGTCGCTGCTGAATCACGTGGAAAAGACGCCGGTCCTATCGCAGATTTTCGAGCCGATCCGCGCTGATCTCGAGTTGGTAGACCGCGAGTTCGGGCGGCAGATCGAATCCCAAGTCGAGCTCATCCCGACCATCGGTCGCTACATTCAGTCGAGCGGGGGCAAGCGGGTGCGACCCGCCGTGCTGCTCATGGCGTCCCGTTTGGGCGGGTATACCGGCGACAAGGGCGTCGTCTTCGCGGCCGCGATCGAATTCATTCACACCGCGACGCTGGTGCACGACGACATCATTGACGAGTCGGAGCTGCGTCGAGGCCGGCTTGCCGTGCACGCACGCTGGGGCAACGACGTCACGGTCTTGCTCGGCGACTACCTCTACATCAAGTCGATGGCGCTCGCGCTGACCCACGACACGCTGGACATAGTTCGCGTGCTCTGCGACGTCACCCTGAAGATGATCGAAGGCGAGATCTTCCAGCTGACGAAGAACGGCGACGCGGCGATCACCGAGGACGAGCACTTCGACATCATCCGTCGCAAGACGGCGTACCTGTTCGGCGGCTCCGCACAGATCGGTGGCATGCTCGGTCGTGTCAACGCGGAGCAGGAACAGGCGCTGCAGCAGTACGGATTCAGCCTGGGCATTGCGTTCCAGGTCGTGGACGATCTGCTCGATGTGACCGGCGACCTCGAGGCGCTCGGCAAGCCGGTTGGCGCCGACCTGGTTGAGGGAAAGATGACGCTGCCGCTCATCCATCTGCTCGCTCAGCCCGGGCATCGGGGGGGCGACATCGTGCGCGGCATCATCGAGTCGCGGTCAGCAACGCGCGAGCAGTGGAGCGAAATCCTCACGCTGCTCAAGGAACACCGCTCCATCGAGTACGCGTCGCGACGTGCGGTCGATTTTGCCGAACGGGCGAAGAAGCAGCTGGCCGTCTTTCCGCCAAGTTCCGAGCGTGACGCGCTCCTCGCGTTGCCCGACTACGTCCTGTCGCGCGACCGTTAGCCGCGTCGGGAAGCGCACGTCCGCACGCCGCTCGGGTGCACACTGCAGAGGTGAGCAGCGTTGTCGAACCCTTCCGTTGAAGAACGCCTGCGACAGCTTCGTGACCAGGTTCGTCATCACGAAGAGCGGTACTACATCCACAACGATCCCGAGATTGCGGACGGTGAGTTCGATGCGCTGCTGAAAGAGCTGCAGGCGCTCGAAGCGGCGCATCCCGATCTTGTCACGTCGGACTCTCCCACCCAGCGCGTCGCCGGCCGGCCAACCGAGGGGTTTCAGACGGTAGAGCATCTGACCTCGATGCTCAGCCTGGACAATACCTACAGCGCCGATGAACTGCGCGAGTGGGACGAGCGCGTGCGCAAGGGGGCATCCATTGGCGACGGTGCCGTGGCGTACGTCGCGGAGTTGAAGATCGACGGGCTGAGCATCGCACTTACCTACGAGGGCGGCCGACTTGTGCGTGGGGCGACACGCGGCGATGGTCAGCGCGGCGAGGACGTCAGCGTCAACGTACGCACGATTCGCGCGGTGCCGCTCGCGTTACGCGGCGCTCCCGCAGGCAGAGTCGAAGTGCGAGGCGAGGTGTACCTGTCGCGTGCGGCGTTCGAACGCACCAATCGCGAGCGCGAACAGGCGGGCGACCCGATTTTCGCCAATCCGAGGAATGCCGCCGCTGGTGCGATGCGTAACCTGGATCCCGCGCAGGTTGCCAGGCGAGGGCTGCTGGCATTCGTCTATCAACTGGTCGCACCCGCCGACGCCGACGTCTTCGCGTGGACGACGCACGCGGAGGTGTTGACGGCTCTCGGCTCGTGGGGATTGCCAGTGGAACCACACTGGACGCGCTGCCCTGATATTGCCAGCGTCATCGCGTTCTGCGAGAGCTGGGCCGAGAAGCGTCGTTCGCTCCCGTTCGATACCGACGGCGTCGTCATCAAGGTCGACGACCTCGCCCTTCGCCGGCAACTTGGTACAACAGCGAAATTTCCCCGCTGGGCCACGGCGTTCAAGTTTCCAGCCGAGCAGGCCACGACCGTGCTGACCCGCATCGCCGTCAATGTCGGACGCACAGGCGCGGTGACCCCGTACGCGGTGCTCGAACCCGTGTTCCTGGCTGGATCGACCATCTCGATGGCGACACTGCACAACGCGGAGGATGTTGCCCGCAAGGACCTGCGGGAAGGGGACCGGGTGCTCATCGAGAAGGGCGGCGACGTCATCCCGAAGGTGGTCAAGGCGATCCTGCCTCACGCCGACGACAGTGTGCCGTGGGTCATGCCGACCATCTGTCCGTCGTGCGGCAGCGGCCTGCATCGGGACGAGGAGGAGGTTGTCTGGCGTTGCGAGAACGCATCATGTCCAGCGCGCGTGCGCCGCAGCCTCGAACACTTCACCTCGAGAACCGCGATGAACATCGAAGGGCTCGGCGAGGCGCTCGTCGATCAGTTGCTGGCGCAGGGCCTGATCAGGAACGCCGCGGATATCTATGCGCTGACAGCACCCCAACTCGAGGATCTGGTCGTCGCCCCACGGGATCCGAAGTCCGAGCGGGCGCGACCTCGCAAGCTCGGGAAGGTGGGGCGCAACGTCGTCGAGCAGATCGAGCGCAGCAAGCAGAACGACTTGGCTCGACTGGTCTACGGTCTTGGGATACGCCACGTTGGCGAGAAGGCCGCGGCAACCCTGGCGCGACACTTCCGCACCGTGGACCGCATGCTGGATGCGCCCCTCGAGATGCTGCAGACGGTGCCAGAAATCGGTCCGGTTGTTGCGGCGTCCGTCCGCGAATTTGCCGACGAGCCTCGCAATCGCGACCTGGTGACTCGACTGGCTGCGGCGGGCGTCAACACGACGAGTCAGGCGCCCGAGCCCACCTCCGAGCCTGGTCCCCTCTCGGGCAAGGTCGTCGTCTTGACGGGAACCCTCGCATCGATGACGCGCGAGCAGGCGCAGGCGACGCTGGAGCGGCTGGGCGCTCGCGTTGCCGGATCGGTGAGCAAGAAGACGTCGTTCCTCGTGGCTGGCGCCGATGCAGGCAGCAAACTGGAGAAGGCGCAGCAACTTGGTGTCGAAACGCTCGATGAGGCGGGATTTCTCGCTCTTATAATGAAACATCAACCCTGATGGTGCGCCGTTTCACCTTCGTCTTCGTCGCGCTCACCGCCACAATCGGCTTTCTGGTCGGCGTGATCGCGGCGGGTGGCTTCAGTCGGCCAACCGTCGATGCGCAGACCTCTGTCGCTCGTCCGACCGTTCGGGCCAACGACGCGAGAATTTCTGCGACCAAACCCTCCCTCCCGGCTCTGGTCGACTTCGCCGACGTGGTCGAACGCATCAACCGCGCGGTGGTGAACATCGACGCCACGACGAGTGTCGTGGTCGCGGAAGGTCGGCGTCGCCGCCGCCTGGGCCTGCCCGATCCGCCGGACATCTTCGAAGGCCCCCGCAATGACACGCCGCGACGCGGGTCAGGGAGTGGGTTCATCATCGATGCCGACGGCAGCATTCTGACCAATAACCACGTGGTCGAAGGCGCCGAGCGCATTCAGGTGAAGCTCTCCGACGGTCGATCGCTGCGCGCACGCGTGATTGGTGTCGATCCCGATACGGACATTGCACTGATCAAAGTGGACGGGCAAACCGCGCTGCCGGTCGCCAGACTGGGCGACTCCTCGGCCCTTCGTATGGGCGAGTGGGTGTGTGCCATTGGCAACCCGCTCGGTTACGAACACTCGGTCACGGTGGGCGTGGTGAGCTATCTCGGTCGAAAGCTGTTCGACGCGAGCCTGGACGACTACATTCAGACCGACGCGGCGATCAACCTCGGCAACAGCGGCGGACCGCTGATTAACGCGCGTGGCGAGGTGATTGGCATCAATGCGGCCATTAGCTCGAGGGCCAGCAGTATCGGCTTCGCCGTGCCGATCAACGGTGCCACCGCGATTCTCCCGCAGTTGCGTGCACACGGCCGCGTGTCGCGTGGGTACATGGGCGTCACGCTGCGCGATATCGACTCGGACCTGCAGCGTTCACTGCGCCTCTCGGTGCCCTCAGGCGCCGTGGTGCAGGACGTCTCGAATGGCTCGCCAGCCGATAGAGCAGGCCTGAGAGTCTACGACGTCATTGTCGGGTTCGAAGGCGCCGGAGTGGCAGGCGACGACGAACTGATTCACGCCATTGCGGCACGTGCGCCCGGCAGCGCGGTGCAGTTGCGCGTTTTACGGGACGGACGCGAAGTGGCCGCAACGGTCAAATTGTCGGAACGACCGGGCCGCGACGCTGCGGACGCCAGGCCGACGCCGGCGGTGTCGCCTGCGCCCCCCACCGATCCCGGTGAGCTCCTCGGCCTGACCGTGCGCGACCTTGATGCGACGGCCTTCAATCGCCTGCGTCTGCCGAAGGAGATCCGCGGCGTCCTCATCGCCAGGGTCGACCCGCTCAGTGCGGCTGTCGACGCCGATGTGCAGCGCGGCACTGTCCTTCTCGAGATCAACCGTAAACCGGTGCTCTCGACGACCGACTACAGCCGCATTACCTCCGCCATTCGCCCAGGCGACGTGCTCACGCTCTATGTCTACCTGCCGGATGTCGCGCAGCGACAGTTGAAGACCGTCCGGATCGACGACCGCTAGGTTTCTTTGTTGACCATGCCAAAACCCAGAATCCTTGTCATCGACGATGAGTCGGCCATTCGCAATTCGCTGAAGATGACGCTCGAATATGAAGGGTACGACTGCGTTCTCGCCGCGACCGGTCCGGAAGGGCTGACGCTGCTCGAGCGCGAAGCGCCGGATCTGGTGCTGCTCGACGTGAAGATGCCCGGCATGGACGGTCTCGAGGTGCTCGAACGGATTCGCGCGGCGAACGAGACGGTACCTGTCGTGGTGGTGTCGGGTCACGGCACGATCAGCACGGCTGTCGACGCCACCAAGAAGGGCGCGTTCGACTTCATCGAGAAACCGTTCGCAAGTGAGCGCGTGCTCGTGAGCCTGCGCAACGCGCTCGATCAACGGCGGCTGCGCGACGAGAACCGGTCGCTGAAGCGCGCCGTCGAAGTGCGGCATCAGATCATTGGCGACAGCACCGCTCTGAAGCAGGTCATGGCCGCCGTCGGCAAGGCCGCCCCCACGAACGCGACTGTGCTGATTCAGGGCGAGAGCGGCGTCGGCAAGGAGCTGGTTGCTCGTACGATTCACCGCAACAGCCTGAGGAGTCGTGAGCGATTCGTGCAGGTCAACTGCGCCGCTATTCCCGAGGAGTTGATCGAATCCGAGTTGTTTGGTCACGAGAAGGGGTCGTTCACGGGCGCCACCGAGAAGCAGACGGGAAAGTTCGAACAGGCCGATCGCGGGACGATATTCCTGGATGAAGTTGGCGACATGAGCCCGAAGACACAAGCCAAGGTGCTGCGGGTGCTGCAGGAGGGCGAGGTCGAGCGGCTCGGTTCGGCGCGTACGACGAAGGTCGATGTTCGGGTCATCGCGGCCACGAACAAGAACCTGGAAGAAGAGATCGAAAAGGGAAGTTTCAGGGAGGATCTGTACTTCCGGCTGGCCGTCATCCCGATTCATGTGCCGTCGCTGCGCGAGCGTCCGGAAGATATTCCGCAGTTGGTGCGGCATTACATGGACTTCTTCAGCCGCGAGAACAATGCGCGACCTCGGCGCATTACCCAGTCGGCGCTCGAGGCCATGCAGCGCTATCGATGGAAGGGCAACATCCGCGAGCTGCGGAACACCGTCGAGCGACTCATCATCATGTCGCCCGGCGATACGATCGATCTCGCCGATCTTCCAGGCTCGATACGGGTGCCCGGCTCCACAGCCTCGTCGACAACGTCGGCCCGGACAGTGGCGGTTGGCCCGCCGCCCGCTGGCGGTACGCTGCGCGAGTTCAAGGACAGCGCGGAGCGCCAGTTTCTCGTCGCCAAGCTGCGCGAGAATGCCTGGAACATTTCCAAGACCGCCGAATTGATCGACACGCCTCGAAGCAACTTGTACAAGAAGCTGGAGCAGTACCAGATCTCGCAAGAGACCGACGGGTAGTACAATCAGCTCTTCGCAGCAGGCTAGGCGATCGCTGTCCGCCGTAGCACGAGGCCGAAAGGCCGAGTGCGAAGGTGGAGAGAGGAAAGTCCGAACTCCGCTGGGCAATGCGCCGGGTAACGCCCGGTCAGGGCAACCTGAAGGAAAGTGGCACAGAAAATATACCGCCTACCTTCGCGTCGGTTGAGCGAGGAGTGGCCCGGCCTCGAGTCAGGTCCGGGCCACTCCATTTCCAAATGCGCGTCACCGCATGGTGGCGGCCAGTCATCGTCGGTGGCGGTCAGTCACCATGTGGTGACGCGCACTTGGGCGTTCAACCGGCGCGAAGGTAGGTAAGGGTGAAAAGGTGCGGTAAGAGCGCACCGCGCTCGTGGCAACACGAGTGGCAGGCAAAACCCCGCACGGAGCAAGACCAAATAGGGAAGCACCCGGCGAAAGCCGGACCGGACGGCCCGTCCGGCGCTTCCGGGTAGGTTGCTTGATTCCGCCAGTAATGGCGGAACTAGAGGAATGATCGTCGTCCGCCTTCGCAGCTTCGCTGCTTCGGCGAGACAGGTCCCGCAATGGACTTGCCTCGCCGTAGCCGGGTAACAACCCGGCGTAGGCGGGAACAGAATTCGGCTTATCGGCCTGCTGCGAACTTTTCCTATGAAGCGACTTCTTCCCGTACTCATCACCTTCGGGGCGATCTCACTCGCCATCGTCGGCGCGCAGCAACTGCCACCCGGGCAGATTCGCCCGCGGCCGGCCGAGGGCCGCGAGCCCGAGCTTCCGCAGCCCAAGATCCGCGAGTACCGCCCGCGTTCGACGCTGGTCGTGCCGCAGCATCCCGTGCCGAGAGCGAAGTTTCCGGTCATCGACTTCCACCACCATCCGCCGTTCTCGATGACGGTCGACGATGTGAACAAGGTGGGCGACGCGATGGCGGGGCTGAATTTGGGACTCATGATCAACGCCAACGGCACCTCCAGCGAGAGGCTCAGGCCGGCGTTGGCCTCCATCGCTGCCAGCCGCTACAAGGGCAAGATGGTGATGTTCACTGGCTTGGACCTGCGCAACGTCGGTCCAGGATCGGGGCAGAAGATCGCCGCGCAACTGGAGGCCGACGTGAAGGCCGGCGCGCTCGGCATCGGCGAACTGATGAAGAGTTTCGGGTTGACCATCAAGAAGGCCGATGGCACACGTCTCCACATCGACGATCCCGAACTCGATCCGGTCTGGCAGGCCGCCGCACGTCTGAAGATCCCCGTGTTCATGCATACGGCCGATCCCGCGGAGTTCTTCCAGCCGCTCGATTACAACAACGAGCGGTGGCTCGAGCTTGCCCTCTATCCGGATCGCCGGTACATGGATCGAGCACGGTTTCCGCCGTTCGAAGAACTGATGGCCGAGCGCGATCGGCTGATCGCACGGCACCCGAACACGACCTGGGTGTTGGCGCACATGGGATGGCACGCAAACGACCTCGGACGCCTCGGCAAGATGTTCGATGCGAACCCGAATCTGTACGGCGAGCTTGGCGCTGTGCTGTACGACCTCGGACGGCAGCCCCGCGCGGCACACGATTTCTTCGTGAAGTATCAGGACCGCATCATCTTCGGCAAGGACAGCTACCAGCCTGACGAGTATCCGTACTACTGGCGCGTGTTCGAAACCAACGACGAATACTTCGATTACTACCGCGACTACCATGCCTTCTGGAAGCTGTACGGCATTGGTCTGCCGGACGCGGTGTTGAAGAAGATCTATTACGGCAATGCGCTGCGGATCACGCCGAACTTGCCGCGTGCCGGTTTCCCGGCCAATTAAAGGCCGGGACACAGCCACCGATAAGGAACCAGATGAGCCACTACCTTGTAACGGGCGGAGCGGGATTCATTGGGTCGCACCTGAGTGAGGAACTCGTCGGTCGCGGTCATCGTGTCCGCGCGTTCGACAATCTGAGCACTGGGAAGCGAAAAAACCTCGAACATATTCCTGGCGTCGAGTTGCTGATCGGCGATCTGGCCAACCTCGAAGACTGCCGCCGCGCGGTTCGGGGCGTCGACTACGTACTCCACATGGGTGCTGTCGCCTCGGTGCCACGCTCGGTCGTCGACCCAATCGCGTCGAACACGGCGAACATCGATGGGTCGCTGAATATCCTCGTCGCGGCTCGCGACGAGAAGGTGCGGCGTCTTGTCTACGCCGGGTCATCGTCGGCTTACGGCGATTTGCCGACGCTGCCCAAGCACGAGGACATGCCGACCAAGCCGCAGTCGCCGTATGCGCTTCAGAAGCTGGTGGCCGAGCAGTACTGCCAGATGTTCACGCAGCTGTACGGGCTCGAAACGGTCACCATCCGGTACTTCAACGTCTTCGGACCGAGGCAGGATCCCAGCTCGCCGTACTCCGGCGTCATCTCGCTGTTCTCGACGGCGCTGCTCGAAGGCCGGCGCCCCACCATTTTCGGCGACGGTGGTCAGACGCGCGATTTCACGTACGTGGCCAACGTGGTCGACGGCGTGCTTCGTGCCTGCGAGGCGCCCAACGTGGCCGGCGAGGTGATCAACGTCGCCACTGGCGGGCGCATCTCGCTCAACCAGCTGCTCCAGGCGATCAACGAGATCGTCGGGACCTCGATTGAGCCCATTTACGAGGAGGCGCGTGCGGGCGACGTACGCGACTCGCAGGCCGACATCTCGAGAGCGGCATCGCTGCTCGGCTACGCTCCGCTCGTGACGTTCGAGGAGGGTCTTCGGCGCACATTGGAGTGGTGCCGCACGGACGCCGCGGCGGCGACCGCCGCGACCGCCACGCGCTAGCGCGCTTTTCGAATCAATCTAGAGCGGACCGCGGACGAAGAAACGAAGCACCAAGGACGCCGCGGAACCGCCTTAGCTGTTCTTCGCCAGTTGCCACTGCAGGTGCGCGCGAACGGTCGGCCACTCGTTATCCAGAATGCTGTAGACACACGTGTCGCGCAGCGTGCCGTTCGGCATGCGCATGTGCTGTCTGAGGATGCCGTCCAGTTTCGCGCCAATGCGTTCGATGGCGCGCCGACTCTGAGTGTTCATCACATGCGTGCGCAGCTCCACGGCAATGCACTGGAGCGTGTCGAACGCATGGGTGAGCAGCATCAACTTGCACTCTGTGTTCAACGGCGTGCGCTGCACGCGCGCGGCGTACCACGTCGAGCCGATTTCCACGCGTCGATAGACCGCATCAATGTTCATGTAGGTGGTCATGCCGACCGGAATGCCCGCCGTATCGAGCACCGTGAAGGGCTGCATCGCGCCTGCCGCATGCAGCGACAGTCGCCGCTCGATCTCGCGCGCCATGTCGTCGGGCGAAGGGACCGTGGTGTACCAGAGTCGCCACAGCTCACCATCTCGTGCGGCCTCGACCAGTGCAGCTTCGTGAGTGGGAGAGAGGGGAACAAGCGAAGCGTGGGTTCCAACGAGGGTGGTGGGCTCGAGCGTCAGAGACATCGGTGTAGATTACCGCGGCCACGACTGCTAAGAGTTGGTTGCAAAATGACGAAAAGCTCTACCACAGAGAACACCGAGCGGAATCGAGAACACGGAGAACACGAGCAAAATCAGCCGTGTCCTCCGTTCGT
>JBEBGB010000100.1:0-12334 GCA_040081675.1 Vicinamibacterales bacterium | reverse complement strand
CTCGCTCGACATCATCGCGTTGATGGACGTGTTGGAGCACCTGCCGGACCCGGTCTCGACCGTTCGACACTGCGTCACGCGGCTCAAGAGCGGCGGGGTGCTGCTCATTCAGACGCCGCAGTTCCCCGAAGGGCAATCGTTCGAGGAGCTGAGCCGCGCCGGCAATCGCTTTTTGGAGATGCTGAAGCCCAACGAGCATTTGTATCTCTTCAGCGAACGGTCCGTCCGTCGTCTGTTCGAGCACGTGGGGTTCACTCACTTCGCATTCGAGCCGGCGCTCTTCCGTCATTACGACATGTTCTTTCTCGTGAGCGATGCCCCGATCGTCAAGGTCGACCCCGCAGCGGAGGAGGCAGCGCTGCTGAAGAGACCGGACGGACGCTTGATGCAGGCGTTGCTCGACCTCCAGAAGCGGCTCGACGTGTCGGTGCCGCGCACCTCCCTGGAGGCGTCCGAGGCGGACCGTGAAGCTCGGCTCCGCGTCATCGAACATCAGGGAAACCAACTCGGGGAAGCGGCCACGCGCGAGGCGTCGCTGCTCGGCGAAGTCGACGGTCTGCGTCGCGCGCTCGACGCGTCCGAGGCCGATCGCGGGGCGCGCCTCGCAGTGATTGAACGTCTGGGGTCGGAGCTGAGTCAGGTCAGTCAGCGCAGGGAAGCGCTCGCGAGTGAGCTCGACGCGTCGCGTCAGGCGTTCGAGGCGTCGGAACTGGACCGCGAAGCGCGCCTCCGCGTCATCGAGCGCCAGGGCCAGGAACTTGGTGAAGCGGAGCTCAAGCGTCAGACACTCGTTGCAGACCTTGATGAACTCCGCCAGGCCTACACGAAGTGCGATGAGGAGCGATCGGACCATCGCAGAGTGATCCAGCAGCAGCAGGAGCGAGCACTGAAGACCCTGGAGCAACACGTGTCCGGTCTGCAGGCAGAGATCGAACGAGTCCAGTCCTCTCGGGATGCGTCCGAGAGGGCACGGATGGAGGCGCTGGCCAACGTCGATCGTCAAACGGCTGAGCTTATGGCTCTGACGACGGCACTTCAGGAATCTGGTGAGAAGATGACTAAGATTGAGCAGTCGAATAAAGAAATGAAACAAGTCATTAGTCGCGGTATATTCCGGCTCATCTTTGATAGGTTGCGCGGCCGCATTTAGCCGCGCAGCGCTGCTCGGTCACTGCGTTTGACTACCGCTCGATGCCCTCGTCTCGCCTCAAGCTTCTCGTCATCAATACGGACTTGCCGATCTTCCCTGGTGGCGGAGGTGTCGAATACCTCGCCATGACCAGGATGGCGACGCTGGCGAAGGACGTCGGTCTCGTATCCATGGCACACACCAGGTCGGACCTGGATCGGTCCGTTGATCTCGAACACGCCGGCATCCATTTGTATCTGTGGCATAGCCCCTGGCTGGATAGTCAGCCGTCGCCGCAGCCGACGCGTCCCAGTCTGCTGCGCCGCCTGCATGGTTGGGTTCGCGATGGCGGCCTGTCCTGGCGCCGGCGAGGACGACCGTCGGACACGCTGATCAACGATGCGGCGTTCGCGAACATGGCCCCTGGTGTGTCACAGGCCTTCCAGGAGCGAGCGTGGCACGTGGTGGCCGTCGTGCAGAGCAGCTGCGCGGCCATGATCGAGCGCGTCCCGAAACACCTTGTCTCGGTCCTGGTGATGCACGACATTCGCGCGCGGCTCTATCAACGCCGCGCCGAGGTCGCCGACTCATGGCTCGATCGATGGCGACTACGACGGGAAGCGCGCCGATATGCCGCGTTCGAGCGCGCGTGGTGCCGCCGCTTCGATCTGGTTGTGACGGTCTCCGATGAAGATGCCCGTTGGGTGCAAGGCAACTATCAGCCGCGCCGGGTCTATGAGCTGAAGCTTCCCGTAGACCCGGAGCACTTCACGCCCGCAGAACCGTGCGAGGAAGTGCCAGGTCTGATGGTGTTCACGGGTTTGCTGAGCCACCCTCCAAACGTCGATGCCGCCGTGTTCTTTGCCAGGACCGTGCTGCCACGCGTGCGAGCCTCCCTTCCCAGTGCGGAATTTCACATCGTCGGACGCCGGCCGACGGAGGAGGTTCTCGCACTTGGTGCATTGCCGGGCGTGCGTGTCATTCCCGACGTGCCTGACATTCGCGCGCACGTACGGCCCGCCTCCGTCGTCGTCGTCCCGCTGCGCTACGGCTCTGGATCGCGCCAGAAGATTCTCGAAGCGTGGAGCATGGAAAAGTGCGTCGTCTCGACGTCCATCGGCGCCGAAGGTCTCTCGTACGTCGACGGGACCAATCTGTTCATCGCCGATTCCGCCGAGGCGATGGCGGCGGCCGTGACGACTGCGATGCGAGAGCCCGAGATGCGTGCCCGAGTGCGGCACGGCGGACGAGAGGTGGTCGAGCGCGAGCACGATCCCACGATGCTCGCGGCCGGCTATCACGCCGAGTTGACGACGCTGGCGCGACAGAAAGCCGAGGCCGACACTCGGATGCGTGTCCTGCTGGACATGCGCTGGATGATTCCCGGGCTGGCGGGAGGCATCGAGAATCTTGCGCGCGCGTTCACACGGGAACTGCTCGCCCTCGATCGAACCAACGAGTACTGTGCTCTGCTTCCCGCACGATGTCGATACGATTTCGATGTTCGTGGACGGAGCAACTTCAGGGTGATATCACCCGACTCCGCGTGGGAAACGGCCAAGCTGTTTGCGCACGCCTATCGGCGACGAGTCCTCGCCTCACTGCGATTTCCTGATGTCGACGCACCGGACGTCGCGCACTTGTCGCGGCTCGCTGATCTTGGTGTCGAGATCGGCTACTCCTTTCCAGGCTACATCCACCCTGAGTTGTGGCCGCTTCGCAACGTGCTGATCATTCCCGACATTCAGCATGAGTACCTGCCGGAATTCTTTGCTCCCTCGGCACTCGAGGAGCGGCGACGCGTGTACGGGGACGCCGCGCGCCGGGCAGACCACATCTGTGCCATCTCGGAATTCACGCGGCAGACGCTCATCACACGGCTGGGCGTCGCTCCGGAGCGGGTCACCACGGTTCCGCTCGCGGCCGATGCGGGGTTCCGCGCCGACGACGTGCATGGGCGCGATGCCGAGATTCTTGCCTACCACAGCCTGGCTGCTGGGCAGTATTTGTTCTTTCCCGCGCACACCTGGAAGCACAAGAATCACAAGGCGGTGATCGATGCGATGCGCGTGTTGCGCGATCGCCACCGGGTGACGATCACCCTCGTCTGCACGGGCGGACAGCGGGAGGCGCAGCCCGCGCTCGAGGAGCAGATGGCGGCGTCAGGGTTGCGCGACAGCGTCCGTTTCCTGGGCTACGTGCCACGCGAGCACGTGCCGACGCTGTACAGGAACGCGGCCTGTCTGGTGTTCCCGTCGTTGTTCGAGGGATTCGGAATGCCGGTGCTCGAAGCGATGGCCAGCGGATGCCCCGTCGTGTGCAGCAATACCTCGAGTCTCCCGGAAATTGCGGGAGAGGCGGCGACGCTCGTTGATCCCAACAACGCCGAAGCGCTCGCCGATGCCATAGCGGCGCTGCTGGCCGACGCCGAGTTGCGCGCGCACCGACGGACGTTGGGTATCGAGCGTGCAAAGGCGTTTTCGTGGCGACGCCACACCATGGAAACATTGGCCGTGCTCAGGGCGGTCCACCAGGACATGCGGAGGATCTGAAAGTGGGACCGAAGGTCTCGATTGTTACCAGCTCCTACAATCAGGCGGAGTTCATTGCTCGGACGATCGACAGCGTACGGACGCAGGACTACCCGAACGTCGAACACATCGTCGTTGACGGGATGTCGACCGACGGCACTGTCGACGTGCTGGCCCGCTATCCCGATCTGAAGGTTATTCGTGAACCCGATCGGGGCCAGGCCGATGCCATCAACAAGGGCTTTCGCGCTGCCACCGGCGACGTGTTTGGCTTCCTGAACTCCGACGACACGCTCGAACCCGGCGCACTGTCAGCCGCTGTCGCGGCGATCGACTCCGGCGCCGGACGGCACATCGTGATGGGTCGTTGCCGCTTCATCGACGAGAGCGATCGGTTCCTGGGCGTCGAACACCCCAGCGCATTCCAGAACCATCGTCGTGTTCTCGAGATCTGGAAGGGGCACGAGATTCCACAGCCCGCGACATTCTGGACACGTGAGGTGTGGGAGAAGAGCGGACCGCTGAAGATGGACGAGCAGATGATGCTCGACTACGACTTGTTCTGCCGCTTCTCCCGCGACTACGACTTCCATCGCATCGACAAGGTGCTCGCGAACTATCGTCTGCACACGCAGTCGAAGACCAACTCGATGACCGACGCCGAGCGTCTCGAGCAGGCAATCACGGTGAGCCGGCGGTACTGGGGGACGCCGCTCAGTCCGATGCACCTGCAGATTTCGGCCAGCCTGCTGCAGTTTCGCTTCGACCGCCGCGCGCGCGCGGTCGGGTTGATGCGCGCAGGACGACAGCAGCTCCGGGAAGGCCGGACGCTCTCCGGCACGAGCAAACTGCTGCGTGGATCGCTGCTGGCGCCAGACGTGGTGGGCGACGTGATCGTCCTGCCATTGGTGCGTCCCCACCTTCGCAAGCTCGTCGGACGCCGAGTGTTCACGCGCCGGAGACGAGCGCTGTCTGCGCAGACCGAAGCGTACCTGTCGGGAGTGGAACTCTATGCCGACAACTGGGCTGGTCCGAACGTCGTGCTGACGCGGGAACTCGGACGGGGCCAGACGTCACTGACGTTGACGGCACAGGCTCCGCCAGGCGAACTGGGCGTGCCACTGAGCATAGAAGCATTCATCGGCGACCGTTCTCTCGGAGAACGCAAAGCCGGATCAAGTCCAAGTTTTCACCTCGCCTGGCCAGTCGAGGGCCTCGCACCGAAGGTCTATCAGGTGCGTCTGAAGGCGAACGGCTTCGTGGTGCCCCACGACCATCTCGGCACGCACGACTATCGTCCGCTGTCGTATCACGTGGTGGCGCTTCAGTTCGGAGGCGGCGACACAGCGCGCAGCGCGTAGCGCAGCACCTTCGTGGCCCAAGGATCAGGTCGGGACGGTCGGGACGGTCCGGCCCAGCGTGATAGCGAAGACGAGTGATTCAGCGCCCGGCCCAAAGCCTATCGCCGAGAGCCCAGAGCCTCTTTGACTCTAGATGCCGCCAGGCGGTCTACGCAGCTGTGGCGCGTCGGGCATCAACGCGCAGGATGTTGCGCCGTCGGCCGACCTGAAGGACAGGTTCTTCAGCGCGACCGCCAGCATGCGCTCGTCCACCGCCTGCTTCGCCGGCGGCGCGTGCCCAACAAACGAGACCAGTGCGTGTTGGCCGGCGTCGAGGTGCAGCGAGAGCGGGGGCAGCGCATGAAACGACCAGCTCGTATCCTCGATTGTCAGGCTGCGCACGACACGGCCATCCACGGTGACGTCGACCACGTTCGGGCGCGCGAGCGAGAGCACGTCCCCTGCGAGTACAAGGTCCATGGCCCTGGCGGCGGTGACGCGCAGCTGACCCGAACCATCTGACCAGCGGAGCCACCCGCCGTCAGTCGCCTCGCGCCCGTGCCAGCCGGAGAGGAAGGTGACACCGCATCCAGCCGTCGACAAGGGGTCTATAGCAGGACCCAGGAGCGACGAGAGGTGTGCCGTGTACTTCATCGCCGCTTCACGGTGGACGTGCGCCAGATCGACGTAGTCGGTCGTCCCGAAACGATAGGTGTCCGAGGCGGGCACAAACGTCAGGTTCGAGAACTGCAGCTCCAGTTCCGCCATGCGCGAACGGACGATCGCTTCGAGCGCATCGACCTTCGGGCTCTGAACCACGGGGTTTACCTGCCCTTCTGCGATCACGATGTCCAGTCCCCGCTGCTGGCAGAACCTGACGAACTCCTTCAGGAAAGCAAAGTTGTAGTCGAGCCACTCTGGGTAGTAGTAGCCGACAAACTCGTTGACGTGTCGCGCCGTCTCTTCGTCCACCGCAGGCTCCTGGGTGCCAGCGCTCGACCACGCCACCTGAACGCGCGAGCCCTCGGTGGACGGCAGAGGAACCCGTGCCACAAGCGACGGCGCAGACTGCTGGAAGAACGGCTTGGTGAAGGCCTTGAAGAGAAAGGCGTATCGGTACTCCGGAAACAACTGGCTCGCGACGAACGCGTGAATCTGGCCGTCCACATCCTCCGCCTTCAGCCCAGTGGCCCGAAGTTGTTGGACGACGTGCCACGTCGATGTCGGCCTCGAGGGCGCAAGCGGCAGGCTATACAGCTCGGGTAGGGCGGCGAGATCGAATGCCGAGAGATAGAGAATGATGCGCTGCGGATTCTGCGACGCGATCGCTTCCTCGTAGAGGACGAGGTCGAGGGCCTTCATCCCGGCCATGCTGTAGACGCGTATGCCCTGGAGTGGATCGCTCACCCAGTGGCTGAAGATCGCTCCCACCTGACTCGACCCAACCGCCAGGTTCTCCAGCGGCGCCGGCCGCAGATCGCGCTGATACTCGAGGATGTCGAGGTCGAGCACCGCCCATTGGCGCGGTCCGAGGGCTTCAGGCGTGAGCTGACGCTGATAGAAGCGAAGGGTTATCGGATTTCCGAAGAGCAGCACGCGGATGAGTGCGAAGCAGACAAGGCAGGATACCGAGGTCGTGAGCCACGCCGGGACGAGCCGCCGCGCCGCCCGTGCGCCGATGATCGCGACAACGAGGACCGCCGCCAGGATGGCGTAGTACCGGACGTAGTAGGTGCCGATGCCCAGAGTCGCCGCGTACGTCGCGATTGCGCTCAGCATGTCAGAACCTGAAGTAGATGAATTCGGCGCCACCGAATTCTCCCCAGAGCACCGTCGCATAGAAGAGCACGGCGCACAGCGAGTATCGAACGGGAGCAGGAAGTGTGAGCACCGCCATCAGGTCGTCGCGCCATGCTTCGAATGCGTGGACGAGCAGCAGCGGAGACGCAAAGAAGACCAGTTGCGCCAGGTACGACGCCGCGACTGGCGTGGTGAAGTCGTAGCCGCCGGCAAGACTGGCGGTCATCCTCGCAATCTGTCCGGCTGATTCGGCTCTGAAGATCAACCAGCCGTAGCACGTCAGTTGAAACATGAGGACGATCCCCACTGCGTGCGCCACACGAGAGTCGAGAAACGTCGTTTTGGAGCGCTCCAGCCACTCTTGGCCGGTGCGGAACGCCATGAGCAGTGCACCCTGGTAACAGCCCCAGAGTACGTAGGTCCAGGCGGCGCCGTGCCACAGACCACCGAGGACCATGGTCAACGCAAGGTTGATCTTGGTTCTGCGAGGCCCGCCACGGTTACCGCCAAGCGGAATGTACAGATAGTCGCGCAGCCACGTAGACAGGCTGATGTGCCAGTGCCGCCAGAACTCGGTCGCCGACCGTACGAAGTACGGAAAGCGGAAGTTCACGTTCAGCTCGATACCCATGAGCAGCGAGACGCCGCGCGCGATGTCGGAGTACCCGGAGAAGTCGCCATAGATCTGAAAGGCAAACGCGTACACGCCGAGGAGCACCTCTGCGCCGCCCTGGTCTCCCTGGCCATGAAAGACAGCGTTGGCCACCTTCGCCAGGTTGTCCGCGACGAATACCTTCTTGAAGAAGCCCCACAGAATGAGCCACATCGCCTCGCGCACCTGCACTGCGCGAATGGTTCGCGGGTGCGTGATCTGCGGCAACAACGCTTCCGCGCGCAGGATGGGGCCGGCGACCAGGTGCGGAAAATACGAGATGAACAACGCGAAGTCCGCCAGATTCCGGCACGGCGTGATGTGTCGTCGATACACGTCGACGACGTAGCTCATGGTGATGAAGGTGTAGAAGGAAATGCCAATCGGCAGCACGATGTGCAGCGTCGCGTAGTCGGCCTGCAACCCGAAGGTGCGCAGCAACTCCTGCAAGCTGGTCGCGAAGAAGTTGAAGTACTTGAAGAAGCCCAGCATCGACAGGTTGAAGCCCAGGCTGACGATGAGCGCCCGCTTGCGCTGGCCTGGGTCGTCGCGACTGTCGATGTAGAGCGCGCACAGGTAGTCGATGAGCGTCGATGCGAGGAGCAGGACCAGAAACCGCCAGTCCCACGACCCGTAGAAGTAGTAGCTGGCAAGCAGCAGCATCCAGTTCTGCTGCCGGTGCGGTACGCTGCGATAGAGCGCGTAGACGATCGCGAAAAAGACGACGAATTGGAAGGAGTTGAAGACCATCAGACGCCGCGAACTGGTCAGCCCTTCGTTCGCGTGGACGGCGGAACGATCTTGTCGTAGTACGGCTGGTTGTATCCCTGCAGCCACCAGCTGTCGCTATCGGGGTCGATGACCGGCGCCGTGGTTCGGCGGAAAAACGCCGTGTTGTCGTCAACGACCTCCAGCAACTCGAACATCGCCTCTTGCTTGATCACGTCGAACATGCGACCGATCGTCGGAATCAGCAGATCGTCGAGCACCAGAAGGCCGGCGGTGGCAATCGTCGGATAGAGGAAGAAGTACTCGAGGTCAGGAAACGGATAGCCGTGTGGACCATCAATCAACACGAACTGGTGCTGTCCGGAGAAATACTGGCGTGGCAGCGTGCGCTGCGTCGGCCCCTCGACAAACGTCGTCGAGCGCACGTTGAACAGATCACTGGTCCTGACTCGCGAAATCGACTGGCCGGCGTCGACCGCAAACACGGTGTGATGCGGTGAGAGGTGCGAGAGGAGAAGCGTCGTCTTGCCGGAACCGGTTTCCACGGAGCGTTCGATCGGACCGCGCCGTCCGATGTGGGTCACGATGGCGTCGAGCACGTTTCTGCCGACCGTCCCGGCTCCGTGCCAATCCATGGGAAGGCTGGCGATGGCATCGACGAGTTCTCTATTGTTCATAACGACAGACCTGCTTCGCGGGCGTTGATGATGAGGTAAAGACGAAGACCTGCAAGGACCGAAGCTGGCAGCATAGCGTGGTCTTGGGTCGCGGCGGGAACGTGGAGGCGCATAGGGTCGTCACCGCGCAGCGGCCTCGACCTCGGCGCAAACGGCGGGGCCGTCCCTTCGTTTCACGATCACGTCCTTGAGCGCGATCGCCAGTGGTCGGCGGTCCGCCTGCTGTATCACCGGTTTCGCTCTGCTTGTGAGCTCGATCACTGCTGCGCGACCGGCCTCGATGTGAAAGGGTACCGGCGTGAAGGCATGCGGTCCCCAGGACGGGTCGTCAGCGATCCACGTCGCCACCCGCTTGCCGTTGATGGCGACCTCGACTGCATTGGGTCGAGTGAACGAGAGGAGTTCGCCGTCCAACTCGAAATCAGCGGTCTCCTTCGACGCGACGCGGAGTCGGCCGGTACCGCTCGACCACTGAAGCCAGCCCGCGCCCATCGGCTCTCGTGGGTGCCAGCCAGAGATGAACGTCGCCGTGCACGTGGTGGTTGCGCCCACGGCCACCTTCGGTTGTTCCAGGGCAGGCGCCGCCATGCGCGCGCGCAGGCCAGCCACGCCCACAAGCAAGGGACGGGGGTCGTTTGGAGAGACTGCGGTTGGCCGATCGAGCGGGTGCACAAGCACGCGATTCTCTCCGCGCCGTACACGAACTGGCAGGGCAAACTCGCCGTCGCGGTCGATCGTGACCAGTTGCGGCGTGCCGCCGTTCGCGCTCAGGGCCAGGCGTCGTTCCGCCGCGCCGGGCAGGCTCGGCCCGCGAGTGAATCGCGCTGAAATCACGGCTTCGCCCTCCGACGTCGCCAGCAGGTCGACACTCGTGTCACCTTCTCCGATCCAGTAGAACGAACGGCCATCGACTTGTTCGCTCCCGTTCGGATTGCTCACACTGACGACTACGACTGCACCGTGCGCCGGAATTCGCCACAGAGCATAGGGCCCGTCGGCCCAGGCGATGTCGTGCTGATCGGAGGAGTTGTTGTCCAGAGCGACGGCATCGCTCAGAACATAGCGAACGGCGCCGAGATCGACCGCTCTGGACCTGTCCATCGACGGCACCACGTGTGGCTGTGCCATGTAGCTTCGGTACCCGGCGAGGCGGAACAGGCGATCCCGAAGAAAATACACCGCCCATTGATTCGCCAGGGTGTCGTCGACCGACACCAATATCGGCTCCGGCCCCAGTGCGTGATCGATGTTCACGAGCGTTCGATACGGTTCAATGCTGTCGGCCACGATCGCCCGGCGGAAGGCCACTTCTCGGGCAGCCGCGACGCTCACGACCGCGCATAGCAGCACTGCGCTGGAAATCGCGACCATCGCCGTGCGAAACGTCACGGGGCGAGACTGACGACCGAGCATCGCGCGCTCGGCTACTGCCTGCGCGCCGCACACGACGCAGAGCGCCGGTGCCCAACACGCGACCAGCAGCAGCTTGTAGGCGCCGTAGGAGTAGTGCTCGTGAACGACCATGAAGAGCGCGGCCCCGGTCAGGGCGGACGCAAGCGCAACAACCTCCCAGTGTCTCCGCGCGACGAGGCGTGCGGCGCCGATGATGGCCAGAAGCCAGAGCACAGCTCCGAGGGCGTGACGACCGATGCCCCAGGCCGCTCGAAGACCGCCGGGCGCGGCCGCTGGACCATATCCCCAGAAGGCCGCCGTCCAGTCTCGCAGGTTCATGACCTCCGCAAAGCTGCCTTCCCCAGGTCTGCTCGTCACCGGCGCCGATGCAGCAGCAATCTGATTGGAGATGAACCACGAGAGGTCACCTCTTGCCGGTAACACGAGCACCACCGCCAAACCCACAATGGTGACCCCGGAGCCAATCCAGGCGACCCAGTGCCCATCCGCCACGGCTCTGGTGAGCATTGCCAGCGCAAGGCCGAAGAAGACCACTGATGCCATTTCGGGATACGCGTAGATGGATGCGGCGGCAGTCACGCCGAGAACGATGTCGCCCCGACGGCTGGGTGCGGGAGTGCCCGTGACGATGCCAAGCGCAAACGGGAGAAACGAGATCGCCAGCAGGTTGTCGTAGTTGTGTATCTCCACCGCGCCGTAGACCCAGCGGGACGTGACCGCCAGCAGGCACAACCACACGAGCCACCAGCGGCGCGCGACGCTGGCGACACCATAGCCGGCGCAGCTGGCTCCGAAGACGAACAAGGTCCACGCGACGAACAGGCCGGCCGCCGGCTGCGTGTCGCCGGGTTGTCCTGTCAATGGGGAGAGCAGCCCGAGCAGCGCACTGGAGATGAACCGCGTACGACTCACATGCGTGGCGTACTGGTGCAAGGGAGAAAGCGAGCCCTCGGTGCCCTTGGGCAACTCCCACAAGTACTGCCCATATGCCACGTACGACCAGCCATCGGCTGCTGGGCCGCCGATGTAGTTCGCGAGACCGTGTGCGAAGTCGAACGCCATCAGTCCAACTGGAATGGCGACGATGACGGCCAGAGGAACGACGGCTTCGCGGGTCCACTCGATGCGCGCGCGCCAGACGCCGTACGCCGCGGCAACACCGGTTGCCAGCCACAGCGGAAGCGCCAGGTCTCGCACGGGCACAGCCGCCGATACCGCGACACCGATGACGACGGCCCATGCGACGAGGCAAGCGCCCGGCGAGAGATACCAGCGCTGCGCCTGACCCAGTGTCACCCCGCAAGCGGAGAGCACGCCGAAGCCTGCGAGGGTGCTGACGAGAACGAGGAGCAGGTACGCCAACATTTACGGAAGCTCACGCCATCGGCTGGTGTGGTCGTGCCGCGGCGCGAGAGTCAGACGAATGGAGAACTCGCCGTGCCCGGACGGGCGCGCAGGAATGTGAAGTTCACGACTCCAAGACGATAGTCGATGTGACGCGGCGCCAGCAACCGCAGTGGCGCCACGAGGCGTCAGCGGGTTCGTCGCAGGAGCACGGAATGTCGGGAGGCAAACCACCGCGGAAGCGAGGCCCCGCAGGGCGGAGCAGATTGCGGTTGACGGTGATCCCGTCGGACCTGTGTGCTCGTCCACGAGGCCCACACGCCTCGCAGGCAAGCACACGTCCATCTGACGACGTGGCGCGCGCTTCGAAATCGATATGACGCGCGGTCCGAGCGGCGTTACGCCCGATTACGGCGCCGCCGTCGTTCACGCCAGGCCAGCACCGCACCGGTGCCAAGCAGCGCCAGGGTGGCGGGCTCGGGCGTCGGTGTGAGGCTCGTCTCGGTCCCGAGATAGATATCGTCCAGACCGAAATCGTTGCCGCTGTAAACCGTGACACCGTCGCGAATCTCCAGGTGTGCGGTCGTCGCGCCTGCCGAATTCCAATTCGTCGTGATGCCGTGCCAGAGCCCTGCCGTCCCTGTTGCGCCACCGCCGCCGATCAGAATCCCATTGATCAGGAACGACAGGTCGGCCGTTGGAAACGCCAGCGCCGAGCA
>JBEBGB010000616.1:0-3295 GCA_040081675.1 Vicinamibacterales bacterium | reverse complement strand
TCGTTGGCTCCGGCAACGACGGATGGCGACTTCTGAAAGAGGTACGGATTGTCGCGTGGGTCGTTTGCCGGACGTTCCCAGATGCCTGGTGCACTCACCGCCTGCGACACTGGCGCGGCGGCGGCTCCTTCGCGCTGCTGCTGGGCCGCGATTCCCGCGGTGTGCTCGGTGTAGTTGCCGCCGGCGTTCAGGATGACCGATGGCCGAACCGGGGGAAGGGCCTTGAGCCCTTCAACGGGATAGGCGAACGCCAGCGTCTGGCCTTCCGCGGGGATGGCGCGTGCGATCGCGACCAGGCGCTCTTTCCAACCCGTGTCGTACTTCGCGATGAGCTCTTTCAGATCGGCCGGGGCCGCAAGTTTCGGCAGAGCGGGGTTTCCGTTCTCGAACGCGGCGTTCGCCTGGGCGATGTCGACGGCTTGCGTGTCGCGCAGCACGAGTCCCATGAACGCCTTGCCGTCTCGCTCGAACGTTCCAAGCTTGTACGGAACCTCCGGTCCGTCGGTGACCGCCCTGAGCGTCGCGCCATCGCCGGGCGCGTCCACCTGGCAGGCACTGGCGCCGAAGGCCACCGCCAGCGCCACGATTCCACCGAGCACGTACCTGTTGGTCATGAACCCTCCAACCCTGGCTGAACAACAGCCAGGTTGTCTATTCGAGAAAGGATGCCGATTCGGATAACGGCCGTCATTCTACGGAATAATCTTGCGCTGCGACACAGGCTTATGGGCCAGCGGCGGTAGCGGCGAACGGTTCCACAACGCTGAGTCGATCGCCGCTCGCGATCAACGGCTGCGACACTGCGTGCGAAGGCCCTGTGGCGTCAGTCTGGCGAGGCCGGGCGGCTATCGACTCTGCACCGATGGCAATCTGGTGGGAGAAGCCGGGGTCAGGCTGAAAGGGCGCGAACGGCTGGGCGATCGGCTTCGGTCGGCACACGCAGAGCGCCAGCGGGCACCGTCACGACCGCGACCGTCCTGCCCGTCATGTCGAAGAATTCAACCGAGTAGCCCACTTCATCAACGCCGCTGGCGACATGCCGGTCGACGACTGTGCCGATGTCCCCGGCCCGAAGGCCGCTCTCCGGCAGATCGCAGGTCAATATCGCGTCACTGAAGAGTTCGAGTTCCACGTCGACTACCTCGGGTACATCGTAATGAATCGAGGCACATCAGTGCCAGTGTCGACCTGCCAAATCGAGACAAACCGGACTGCCCTGCCACAGGGCGTCACGAGCGACCCGTCAATTTCGTAGACGGTACCGTACGCGTTCTTGGAAACACGAGCCGGCTCGAGGAGCAGGTGCTGGGATCGCAAGTCCGCCTCGAGCGCTGACGAGGCTTCTGAGCGATACCCGAGGCCTAACAGGAGCCTCGCCTTGCTGGCGCCCCGCTTGTGCAACGGATTGAGCAGGTACGCGGTGAGCTTCGCGGGAGAAATGACCGCGAGGTGCGCGTTTGGCAGCGGCATGTCCGAAGCGAGTGTAGCCGTGCCGGCGATCATCGTCATCACCGGTGCTCGCGGCGTGAAGACGTCAGCCGCACCGCGCCTCCGCAGGCATCGATGGGTGGACAATGCTGCGACTGCAACGCGGCTATGGCGTCTACGCCGAGCGCGACCTGCAACGGCTCGAGCAGATTGCACTCACGTGAGGGCGTTCAGAACTCCGATGAGCGTCGGACCGAGTATCCGAGCAAGATCCGTCGGGCAGACGCAGGGTCTAAGCGGTAAGGTCGCGCGTTGCGGACACAACGGCGGGGGAAGAAATGGTCGGGATGGCGGGATTCGAACCCACGACCCCCTGACCCCCAGTCAGGTGCGCTAGCCAGGCTGCGCTACATCCCGATTCAATCGTGCAGGCGAACGTCTAGTCTACGACGAACGCACGCTTTCTGGTGACGTCGTCTTGCCCGCAGCCCTCGTCGCCGTGCGCTTCGACACCTTCCCCGCTTGAGCAGACGCCGCAGGAGCAAGGCCAAAGTCGAACGCAGCCGTCGCGGCGCCAGACACTGCCGCAGGCGCAAGCGGCGCCTCGAGCAAGGTAAGAAGTGCGCGCAGCCCCGCCTTCACATGGCCAATCCGCGCGCGCGCAACGTCGGGCATGTGCGCAGGTGCCGGAGCAGGCGCAGATGCCGCAGGGACAAGGACCAGTTCTTCGAGCGGTAGCTCCGCTTCCTCGTCAAGCTTGCGACGCACACCGGCCAGCGTCAGACCTTCAACCAGCAGCAGATGCTTGATCCGAAACACCCGCTCAACGTCCACTCGGCGATAGATGCGCCCGCCAGCCCCGGTCCGAGCCACGCCGAGATCCTTGAACTCGGCCTCCCACGACCGCAGCACGTAGGGCTGCACCTTCGCAAGATCGCACACCTCGGCCGCCTTGAAGAAGGCGCGATCCGGGATGTCCGACTGTGGAAGCGTCTCGGCCATAAATGCCAACAGAGAGCGTAAGTATAGCATTTGCCACACCTAGAGGAACGGGCTCTGGGCTTCAGGCTCCCGGCTTTAGGCATGGTCTGCGCGTCCACCGCGCCTTGGAGCACCCGAACGACGCGATTTCCACACACTCCCACAGACTTCTTCGTTCCCTCTAGAAGAACGAGCCTCGAGCATGGTAGACAAGGACGCGGACCACGCCGCGGAGAGCAGAAGCCAAGCTCAGAGCCCAGAGCTCGGAGCCTGAAGCTTAGGTCCGAAGCCCAGATCCGCCCCTAACAGACTTCGATGATTCAGTTCCTCGCCGCTGTCGCGGCGGCAATCCCGTCCAATTCCGCCAACGTGTCAGTCGACAGCGTCAACGCCGCGGCGGCCAGGTTCTCGCGGAGGTGCGCGACAGACGATGTGCCGGGTATCAGGAGAATGTTTGGCGAACGGTGCAGCAACCATGCGAGAGCAACCTGCATCGGCGTCGCCCCGAGTCGGCCCGCGACCAGCGTCAGCGTGGACGACTGCAGCGGGGTAAAGCCACCCAGCGGGAAATACGGCACATAGGCAATGGCCGCCTTCGCGCCGCGGGCGCTTCGGCGAGCCAAGTCGTCGACCATCGCATCGTCCTCGCGGTGCGCGAGGTTGTAGTGGTTCTGCACGCAGACGATGTCGGTGATCGCTTGCGCCTCGGCCACCTGAGTAGCCGTCACATTGCTCAGGCCGATGTGACGGATCAATCCCTGCTTCTGAAGTTCGGCCAGCGCGGTCACCTGCTCGCCGATGCTCCCCTCTGCGAGACCGTGGCCCATCCTGCGATAATTCACGACATCCATCGCCTCGAGCCCCAGGTTGCGGAGGTTGTCGTGGA
>JBEBGB010000615.1:0-3301 GCA_040081675.1 Vicinamibacterales bacterium | reverse complement strand
AGACCTTCGCATGTCGAACAATCTCGATACGATGCTCGCGTCGTACGGCGACCTCGCCGTTCGTGTCGGCCTCAACCTTCGGCCCGGGCAACGTCTGCTCATCATCGGTCCGCTCGCGAACGGCGGGGTGTCGCTCGAGGCTGCGCCACTTGTGCGCCGTGTCGCCGAGAGCGCGTACAAGGCCGGTGCCGAGCTCGTTGAAACCATCTGGGGCGACGAGGCGTTGCAGTTGGCGCGTTTCCGTCACGCGGCGTCCGATTCGTTCGACCAGTTCTCGTCGTGGTTTCCCGTGGCACTGACCGAGCACGTTCTCGCCGGGCATGCGACCCTCTCGATCTGGGCCAACGACCCTGACCTGCTGAAGGACCAATCGTCGCAGCATGTCGGCGAGGTGCAGAAGGCCGTGTCGCTGGCGGTGCGCTCGTTCCGAGAACATCTGTCTAGAAACGGCACCAACTGGTCGATCATTGCCGGCGCCTCCAAAGGGTGGGCCGCCCGCGTGTTCCCGCACCTTCCGCCAGATCAGCGCGTGGACGCCTTGTGGCAGGCCATTGCCAGGCTCGTTCGTCTGGATCGCCCGGACCCCGTGGCGGCGTGGGAAGAGCACCTTGCGGCGCTTGCCTCGCGCCGCGATTTTCTGAACGCACGCCGGTACGACGCGCTCCAGTACCGCGGGCCCGGCACGGCGCTGACACTTGGTCTTGCTCCCGGACACCGGTGGAAGAGCGGACGTTCGACAACGCCGAGCGGTATCGCCTTCGCGCCAAACCTGCCGACCGAAGAAGTGTTCACCATGCCGCACAAGGACCGTGTGGATGGCACGGTGCGATCGAGCAAGCCTCTCAGCTACGGTGGCACGCTCATCGACAACTTCTCGCTCACCTTCGAGGCGGGACGTGTGATCGCGGTCTCCGCGGAACACGGCGAGGCTGTGCTGAAAGATCTCATCGCCACGGACGACGGCGCGGCGCGGCTCGGCGAAGTTGCGCTCGTCCCACATGACTCGCCTGTCGCGCAGTCAGGCCTGCTGTTCTACAACACCCTGTTCGACGAAAACGCGGCCAGCCACGTGGCGCTCGGGAATGCCTACAAGTTCACCGTCGAGGGTGGTGAAACGATGACCGACGAGCAGTTCGAGGCCGTCGGCGGCAATCGGAGTGTCACGCACGTCGATTTCATGATCGGGTCAGCCGACCTCGATGTCGACGGAGTCCGCGCGGATGGCACGATCGAACCCCTCATGCGTGACGGCGACTGGGCGGTCGCTCTGGCGTGAGCCCACGCGCAAGCCGACACATAGGAGCATGATGCATCCCTGGCACGACTGCTATCTCGATGAGCGCTCTGTCGAACGCTCGTTCCCTGTCATCGTTGAAGTTCCGAAGGGTTCGAAGAACAAGTACGAGCTCGACAAGGAAACGGGTCTCCTGCGCCTCGACCGCGTGCTCTTCAGCGCGGTGTACTACCCGGCGAACTACGGCTTCATTCCTCGCACGTTCTGCGACGATGGCGACCCGCTCGACGCGCTGGTGCTCGGCCAGGAGCCGCTGCATCCGCTCTCGCTGGTCGAAGCGCGTGCGATCGGCGTCATGCGCATGCGCGACGAGAAGGGGCTCGACGACAAGATCATCGCCGTCAGCGTCAAGGATCCTGCCTTCTCCGACTACACCGACCATCGGCAGCTGCCGCAGCATTTGCTGCGGGAAATGACGCGGTTCTTCGAGGACTACAAGGTGCTCGAACACAAGCAGGTGATGGTCGAGGACATTCTCGGACCCGCCGACGCGCTGAAGTACATCCGTGAAGCGATTGATTTGTATCAACAGCTTCGCCGCGGTGAGCTGAAGGCGAAGTAATTCGTGTCGGGTGACGGTCTTCGGATCGAGGACCGCGCTATGGAATGAACGTGAACTTTGCCTGGCCAGTCACGGCGCTCGCGAATCCGAGCAGTGAACCACCGCGAGGCCGAGCCTGAGCGCTGATTCGCACGTAGTAGTCGCGCGCCGGATCGAGTTTCGTCGTGCGAATGATCGGAAGGCGAGTGACCGTCGTCAGCCAGAGACGGACCGTCGCATCGTCTTCGGTGACCACCGTCTCGTCGGTGCGACCATCGATGACGCGTGACAGCGTGTGGCGACGCGTGAGGTTGTCGTAGTGGTCGCTCAGGCTGACCGTGGACGTGGCAACCGTGCGGTCAACCCAGCCCGGCACCAGCATGCGCAGATCGATGCTGTAGGTGAACGTGGTGCGGAGGCCGCTCGCAATGGCCTGCCGTACCTCGTCCGTGTAGCCGTCCGACAGCTCGACCGACACGACCACCGACTGGTCGCTGGTGATCGGAACAATCCGCAGCGTTTCTGCCCGCCCGACCGCGCCGCTGACCAGCAGCGCTACTAGAAGAAGTCCAACTCTTCGCATCATCTTTCGAAGGCTCCCGGCCGCATTCGTGCCGAATTGCCGCGCTTATCCTAGTGCAGATCCGCTAGAGCCGGATCGCAAATCCCATGGTCGCCCGCCAGAACGACAGCTTGCCTTCCTCGACAACCTGACCTGTCACGGGCTGCGAGCGAAGCGTCCTGAATCGCCGGACGTCCCAATTGAGTCCCACGTTCTTCGAGATGAAGCCGGTTGCTCCACCGCCCACGTCCCACGTCGGGAGCGCGTCGGAGAAGACCACCGCTTTCACCCCGTCGCTGAAGCTCACGTGCGCCAGCCCGAGGCCGGCAACCGCATAGGGCCGCAACGAGTATTCGGCCATGCGGCGCGGAAGCGCCATCACCAGATTTCCGCCAAACGTCGCGACGTGACTGCGTGCGATCTTCTTCGTCGAGCCGCTGAAAAATCCCGACGTCGTGGCGACTTCACCCTCAATGCCCAGAATCTCGCCTTGCCACAACGCACTGGCACCCAGATTCAACTTCGCCTTGCCCTGAACCAGGTCGAGATCGACGAACGGCGAACTGCCGCCGAACGTGATGCCGCCGAACGGCCTCATCTGCCACTCGGCGTTTGCCGCCTTCGGCACGAACACAACCCCTAGCAAGACGACGACCAACCGCAGAAGTCGCTGCACCAGCTACCGTGTAAACAGCGACAAGAAGATCTTCGCGAATGGCGATGTCGTGACGTCGCCCTTTGCCAAGGGGAATGTCTTCACCAGCCCCGTACTATTCGCGAACAACACCAGCGTGACCCCGCGCGCCGGCAGGGTGATCACCATCGACGACGACCCGCTTTCTGCCGCGCTTCCAAACTGCCAGATGACCGGATCGCCGTTGTAGTTCTGCACGAACCACCCGAG
>JBEBGB010000614.1:0-3308 GCA_040081675.1 Vicinamibacterales bacterium | reverse complement strand
CCACGTGTGACTGCGCAGTACCGATTCGTGATGTCCGTGTGTGTACACCTCGGGCGTCATGTGGCTTCAAGCATGAGCCTCAATCTTACCCGCACGCGGAGACCACGCGATGTGAGACTCGGAGTTCCTACGGCACGATGGCGACGGCGAAACCACCCCAGGCGCGCTTGCCGTTCATCTCATCTCCGAGCGTGCGCTGTTCGGCGAGCGCCAACCCGCACGATCGGAGCAACTCGACGAGCCGCTCGCGCGAGGGCGGAGTGCTGTCGATGCCGAACGACAGCGGCTCGCCGCCGGCCTTCGTGCTGGCCCTCGCGAAGCGCCAATAGAACCCGCTCGACTCGAGCGGTTCAGTCGTGAGGTAGTCGAACGCAATGATGCTGCCCTTGCCGGTGCTTGCGACCCTCCGCATCGTGTCCTCGACCGCCTGTTTGTTCAGGTACATCATCACGCCCTCCCACAGAAACAGGGTGGGCCTGTTCGCGTCGAAGCCGGCGTCCACGAGTCGAACGAACCAGTCTTCGTGTTCGAAGTTGGCTGGCGCGAACGCGACAGTAGTCATGTCGACGCCAATTTCCTGCAGGAGCCGTCTCTTGACCGACTGCGTCTTTGGTGTATCGACCTCGAAGGATCTGAGCGCGACACCCGCCGGTAACCTGAATGCCCGCGTGTCGAAGCCGGCGCCAAGAATCACGAACTGGAACACATCGCGGGCATAGCGTTCGACCACCGCGTCGAAGAAGGTGACGCGGGCGGACGCCTCGACCTGCGGAGTGATGGCACCTTCGAATGGATACCTGAACGTCCTGGGCACGTAACCCGTGACTCGGTGGGCGATCAGCATGGGCCACGCAAACAGTTGAAGGCCGAGCGTTGGCGCGTTGGGGAGCGCCACCATCAATCGACTGGCCGCTTCGTCCTTCCTGACACCCAGCCGATGTTGAAAGTAGCGCGCGGAGAGCGGGCCTTGCGCCGTCGCCGAAACACCTGAGCCTCGGCCGAGGAGCGCTGCCCCGCCGAGCCAGATCACGTAGCCGAGCACCGTGACCGGCAGCATCAGCAAGTACAGCAGGTAATAGGTAGTTGCCGACACCTATTTGGTTCCGGCCGAATAGGTCTTTCGAAAACCGTTGCGACCGTTTGTCACAGTGAAGGAACCATCCGTCTCGGCCGAGACCTTGATCCAATAGGCGATTCCATTGTGAACAGGCGCTGGTGTTGCCGGCGTTCCGGCTGCGGGTGCCGGCGAGGGCGCGACTGGCATCACGTTCGACGCTTCGTCTGGCATGTTGGCAATGAACATCCCTGGCACGGTGTACTCCTGCCCGCTCAGTTCCGAGAAGTGCATCTGCCAGAGGTCCTCGAGACCAGGAGACGAGTGCACGGTTTTCATCACGTCTGGCTGTCCACCCTTTCGAGTGCCGTTGTTCATGATGGCCACGCGCGGACGAAGAGCGTGAACGAGCACTTCCGAGTTCGAGCTATCGACGCCGTGATGAAGGCCGAGCAGAACATTGACGGCGCCAATGCGATTGCTTGGACACATCAACTCGAATTCCTTGTTCTTCGTCAGGTCGCCCAAATGGATCGCGCGAAATGTTCCAAAGGTCGCAAGAATCCCCACAGACATCGGGTCCTCGGCATTGTTCTCGCCAGGTTTGAAGTTCGCACAATAGGGGTTCGCCTGTCCGGCGCCCGGCAGCGCTGTTTTGATCGTGTTGCCAGCCGAGGCGACCACGAGCACATCAAGGCCCGCAACGCCGATCGTATCTCCCGGTTTTGCCACCGTGTGCTTCGCCGTGGAGTACAGCCGCGGATAGGTCTTCTGGACGAACTCGTCGGCGCTAGCGCGCGCGAAGTCTTCCGGAGCGTTTGGACCGTGGTCGATGAAATGTCGAATCGGAATCCGCGACGCGAGTTCGGCCATGCCACCGAAGTGGTCGCTGTGCCAGTGAGTGGTGATCAGATGGTCAATCTGTGTCAGGCCAGCGTCTCGCGCAGCCGCCATGATTCGGCCAGCATCCCTGATGGCGTTGGCGGGGCCAGCGCCCTGAGGACCGCCGTTCCCTGAGTCGACGAGAAGAGATTCTCCCGAGGGCGATACGAACAGCGTGGCGTTGCCACCCTCGACGTCGACGACGTAAATGTCCAGCGTGGTCGCGATGCGACTTTGCGCGGCGCCGCTCGACGCCGTCGCGAGTGCGACGAGCAGTGTGATGAACGCACGTGCCAGACGCATGTGAGGTGTCGATCCGCAGTGGTGCGATCGTGTTTCCATGCCCACCCCTCTCGTGCGCGTCAACAGGCCGTTCAACGTTGGCTCGAGACGCGCCGGGCAGACAGTATCACGCGACCTTCCTGACGGCGCCCTGCCTGTGGCTTGATTCAGATTGCGGTGCCGACGACGAGTGGACGAACGAAAGGTGGGGCTTTGGGAAGGGTCGTTCGCTCGAGTGCGGTGATGTCAAAGTCAGCGGCACGGATAGCGTCGAGCGTCGACCGGTTGCAATTGCAGCCGTGGGCCACGATTCGGTTGAGACCGTTGAGGCGGTCTTGCCACGCGGCGAGTCGGGGCTCGTCGGACCGCACGTGCTCCAGAAACAGCAAGTGGCCGCCGGGCTTCAGGACACGCCGAATCTCGCTGAGCGCCCGGGCCTGGTCGACGACGGTGCAGAGCACGAGTGTCGACACAACGGTGTCGAACCGCGCGGCGGCGAACGGTAATGCCTCTGCCGGCGCCCGCACCAGCCCGACCTTGCGCGGGTGCTCCCGAATCCGCCGCGCCAATTGTCGCGCCATTGGTGCTTCCGGCTCGGCGAGCGTGATGGTTACGACACGTTCGGTGTAGAACGCGAGGTTCGCACCCGTGCCAGCGCCGATCTCGAGCACCCGGCCGGTAGCGCCACCAAGGAGACGCTCGCGATGTGCGCCGAGTCCAGCCGCTTCGGCGCCCGCCGTCAACCGGTCGTATACGCAGGCAAACAACCATCCACCGAGGCTCATCGTCGTATTAGCGGGCCTGCGAGGTCCCCTACCAACTCGCGCGTGAGAACACCCGCCGAGATCGATCTCATCGATCAGCGCTTGCGCATCCAGACGCCCCACGTGCTCCGATGGTGTTGTTCCGATCCCACGAGTCCAGTAGAGCCTCGAGTAGCGGTTTATCTAGTGTGTCGGACATGGTGGCCTCGAGTTAGCTCGCCGTCACGGGCCACGCCTTCATTGCCGCTGCGACCCCTGCGCGAAGGATCTTCTCGAGGACCTCAGTGTTTACATCTGCCAATTTGTTGATGTACAGGCATTGGTCG